>DAOUWY010000062.1 GCA_030666885.1 Methanosarcinales archaeon | reverse complement strand
GTCCATTCAGCCCAGGTTTTGTCCGCACTGTTGTAGCTGATAAAGAAGTCTATCACTTTGATCCCTTCCCGTTTCTAAAATATTACAATACTGGATGATATACGGCCTTATAAAACTTCATACTGATGATGATAAAGATTATTCGAAGGAACTGTTTTTTCATCCAGGAGATCACCCAGTTCCCAGACACGAAAACCATCGCTTTCGATCCTTTTCCTGCCCTCTAATCTTCTGGCAGCAATCCCCATACTGACCTGCATTTCAGAACTTCCTTTAATATATCCAGCCTTGTCAGCTGTGGATTTGAGTATATTCCTCGCAGAGTCTTCGCTGAGTTCCATATTCTTGATCTCAATTAACAACACCTTATTTTCTTCATAATTGATTCCAACAACATCGATCTCATTCCCCTTTCTGTCCCACCATGGACCGATTTTCGGATATTCAACTATAAGTTCCTCAACAAGTAATTCCCTGCAAACATCTTCAAATGCCCAGCCGGTGAAATGTTTCCACTCCTGCAAAACCCTCTTCATCAAAGTCGTATAATTTCCAGCCATGTACAGGCTCAGCATGGGATAAATGAAGTACCCATAAAACCTGAAGAAGTTGTCCTTGAGGAAATATCTTCCACGCCTGCTCTTTTTAGGGATATCTGTGACCGGTATCCTGTGTTCAACAATTCCCAGAAGATCAATGAGGTCGTAAAAGTACGGTGCCAGTGAATTTGCAGACACGTGACTCATACCTGATATCTCACTTAACGAACATCGACCACGGGCTATAGCAGATATGATCTCATAGTAGGTGGCATGCTCCCTCCCGAATTCTTCTATCAGGATGTCACGTACTTCATTTCCAAGTGGTGCAAACTCATTAAAGATGAGTTTTTCAAGTGCGTCTGCAAAACCAGTGCATTGATATTTCTCAAACAACCTGTAATAGTAGACAGTGCCCCCGAAAAGGAGATACAGATCAAGTTTTTCATCCATGTCTTTTATGCCAATATCCCCAAGCATTGCAAAGACCTCGCGGATGTTGAATGGTTTCAAGGTCAGGATATTGTCTGCACGTTTAAAGAGTGGGGCACCTTCTTCAATGAATATTTTCCGAATCATACCTATCGATGAACCTGAAATTATCAAAAACAGCCGACAATCGTCTGACCGCAGGTCCCAATATTTTTGTAGCTGTGTGATAAAAGACGGGTGTATCTTCAAGAATCTCTGGAATTCATCGATGGCTACCACTACATCTTCCTTATAAGTGGTTAAAAAATCAAGGAATGTTTCTGTTTCATCCACCTGGATATAATCCGGGAGTCCAAGACCGTCTTTTAATAGATGGTTGAACTCGGTCATTAAAATCTCAATACTTTTATTGCTGTCAACAAAGAAATAAAGCGACTTCCTGTCCTTCATGAACTGTTTTATCAGTTCAGTTTTCCCCACTCTCCTTTTACCTGTTAATACCAACAATGATGGTCTACTTCCATAAAGCAGGTCCAGAAGCTCAAGTTCTCGTTGCCGGTTATAGAATTCCATTACCATTATGTATGTAATCATTATATTTATAATTGTTTGCAATAGGTTATCAGCAACATCGTTATTCTTGCCTGAAGCTTGGAGACTTTTTAATTTATTCTGGATAAGTGGATCATGTCAAAAAAGAATAACCGCAGAGGACGCGGGGGGTCGCAGAGGGTTGTTGTTTTTCTCTGCGTTACTCTGCGCTCTCTGCGGTTTTTCAAATCGTCCCATAAAACGTACATGAAATTCTTCGAATAACATGCACAAAAAGATGAAAGAACCCAAGTGTACTTTCATGCTAAATAATAAAAAGTCTCGAAGCTTGGATAGAAAAGATTAAAACAAATAGTTCTATTAAGATTCAAATTTATTATAATCCGGATGTGATAATGCCCAAATGAAGAAATACAAGAATCTCGATGACGGTGCAGGATGGAAGAACGACAGATCAAAAGAACTATACGGTATTGATAACTGGGGCAGCGGTTACTTTGACATAAACCGTAAAGGCAACCTGTTAGTGAAACCGGATAAAGGCAAACATAATGTAGAGGTATTGCAGGTGATAGAATACCTGAAAAAGAACAGGATAAAGCCGCCTGTGCTGCTTCGTTTTCCCCAGATGCTCGAAAGCAGGATAAGTGAATTATATGATTCATTCGGACGTTCCATAGCCGAGTTCCAGTACCAGGGCACCTATAAAGGCGTATTTCCCCTGAAGGTCAACCAGCGAAAGGACGTAGTGGAAGAGATCGTCAGTGTTGGCAGGAAATACAACTACGGGCTGGAGGCAGGAAGTAAAACTGAACTTATCGAAAGCCTGTTCTTCAAACTGACCCCTGGATCACTGCTGGTATGCAATGGGTACAAAGATAAGCACTATATCAAAACAGCGCTGCAGGCTACCCATTTCAGGAAGAACATCATACTGGTAATAGATCAGTCGAACGAGATCTACGATATTATTAAACAATCTAAAAAACTGAATATCGATCCATTTCTGGGCATCCGGATACGGTTATATTCAAGAGGGAGCGGCAAATGGGTGGAGTCAGGCGGCGAAGCTGCCAAGTTCGGGCTGACAACCGGCGAACTACTGGAGGCCATTGACGAGTTGAAGGCAAGCGGCATGATTAAAAACCTTAAGATGCTGCATTTCCATATCGGCTCCCAGATCACAGAGATACGGCGGATACAAAATGCGGTAAAGGAAGCATCCAGGATTTATGCCGAGGTCAAGAAGCTGGCCCCCGGACTGGAATACTTCAATATTGGCGGTGGGTTGGGTATCGATTATGACGGCAGCAGGACATCATCTGATGTCAGTGCCAATTACGCCATGCAGGAATATACCAACAACGTTGTGTTCACATTAAAGGAGATATGCGACCAGGAAGGTATCGAACATCCGACCATTGTATCAGAGAGCGGAAGGGCTGTAGCTGTATTTCATTCAATGCTTATAACCAATCTCGTATATGAAAAATCCATCATACATAATGGTGATTTTGAGGTCACTGAGGACGACCCCAATATCATCTGGAAATTCCACGACTGTTTTATTGAGATAACGGTGAAGAACTACCGTGAATATTACCACGACAGCCTGGAGTACAAGGACGAACTTATCAATATGTTCAACCTGGGCCAGCTGGACCTGGCTGAAAAGGCCAGGGGTGAAACACTATTCTTTAAGATATGCCAGAAGATACACAATTTTATCAGGCAGACCGGGAACGAGTCCGAAGAGTTCGATCATGTGCGTAAATTAATGTCAAAGCGGTATATCGGCAATTTTTCACTGTTCCAGTCCATGCCGGATTTCTGGGCCATTGACCAGTTATTCCCGATAGTGCCGATCCAGAAATTGAACCATCGGCCTGAATGTATGGGTACTATACTGGATATGACCTGTGATTCTGATGGTGAGATCGATAGGTTCACAGATGTAAAGGACGTGAAAAACATGCTGGAGTTGCATTCACTTGACCAGCAACCGTATTATGTGGCAGTGCTCCTTTTGGGCGCATACCAGGACGCCATAGGTGATATGCATAACCTGTTCGGGGCTGTGCATGAAGCTCATGTGGAGGTGAAGGATGAGGATGAATGGGTCATAAAGAAGATTATCAAAGGTGACAGTGTAAGTTCTGTGCTGAAAATGCAAAACTTGAACAGGATAAGCCTGGTGAAAAGTGTCGAATCGTCTATTGAGAAAGCAGTGGATGATAAGGATTTGAGTCCACAGTCGGCTAAAAGCATCCTGAACAATATTAAAAAGGAGATCAATGATTATACGTATCTTGATTTTTAGCGGCTGCCTTTTGATATAAGATTGAAGCAAATGGTAAAGCCTTTGTTTTGTTTGATGCCTGTGGTTTGTTAGATATTTTAAAATGTGATATTACAGTTATTCGTTAAGTTCATTTAACGAATAATATAGTTTTTCGTTAATTTGCATTAACGAAAAACATATATATTTGTCAGGTCTAAGTAATTGATATGTTATCCACAGATATGTTATTACAATTTAATATGTGGTGGAAAACACATTCTGTCGAGCATGAACTAGCGCCGGATCTTAAGCGGGATATGTTTTCAAAAATAGAGAAATACTTGAAATTAAGGCAGATTGTGGCAGTTGTTGGTCTGCGCAGGACAGGGAAGACAACTATAATGTTCCAGGTAATAGATGATCTTATTAAAGGTGGTGTTGACCCTAAAAAAATACTTTATTTCTCATTTGATGAGTCTGTGGATGATATACGTTCTCTTGTCACTTTATATTCTGAGAAAGTACTTAAAAAAGATATAAGGTCTGAAAAAATCTATATGTTTTTAGATGAGATACAGAAGTTGGATGACTGGCAGAACAAAATAAAGATATATTTTGATATGTATCCGAACATCAAGTTCTTTGTCACAGGTTCAGCATCTGTAAACATACTTCATGATGCGAAAGAGACTCTTGCAGGCAGGATATTTTATTTTGAGCTTGATGTGCTGTCATTTGAGGAATTTCTTAGATTTAAGGGTGAAGATGTCGTTTTATTAAAAAACGATGCAGATATATGGAAGCATGAGATAAAGATTGAGCTGGAAAATTATCTTTTAAGGCCATTTCCTGAGATGATTGACTTTGATGATGATGTCGCAAAGGTTTACATAAAAGAAAATATTGTGGAAAAGGCAATATTCAGGGATCTTAGGGTGCTTTTTGGTGTGAAGGATATTGAGCTTATAGAGAAGCTTATCTTGATCGTGGCATCAGACCCGGGCCTTATTCTGAATATTGATGAGATATCAAAGGAAGTGGGGAAAAGCAGGCAGACTGTAAGCAATTATATGCGTTATCTTAACGATTGTTTTATACTCAAGGATATCAGGAATTACAGGGGTTCGTTCAAGGCATCTTCAAGAAAGCTCAAGAAATATTACCCAATACATCCATGTATCGCTCTTGCGCTTGCAGATGCTTCAACTGGAAAAGTCGCAGAAAATCTTGTTCAGTTTGCTTCAAAAGCAAGACTTTTCTGGCGTGAGGCGAATAAAGAGGTTGATTTTGTTCTGCCGGATGGTTCTCATATATTGCCGATAGAGTCCAAGTATTCTTCAAAAATCAGGATGCGTGAACTGAAAGGTCTTCTGAAATTCATGGATAAATTTGGCGTTGATACAGGTTTAGTGATAACGGAAGATTATGAAGCATCGGAAGTTTATAAGGGTTTCAATATACAGTTTGTGCCACTTTGGAAATATCTTTTAGGCATAACCTCGCAAAAAACCACTTGAACTGCCATGTGCAATTATTTATATGAGGTCTCGCAAAGACATCGAGAAGATGATGAAAATATCTGTATCGAAGATCATTTTTGGAGGTATTTTTTAAGCTTACTGTCCATTTCTTCAGCCGGTCTAGCCTCAATCTCCCTGATTATCCCCCGTTTACCTAAAATCTCTTTAAATTCGATGGTAGTTACTCCCGCTATCTCAGCCGCTTTGCCCAGTGATATTTCTGCTTCTTTATAAAGTTCTATGGCCACATTAATCTTGAGTTCAGTGTTCTCCCTGAAAAGGCTTCTAATGGCGTCTTTTATTACTTCTAATTCACTTGAATAATATCCCGCCCTTACCAAAGCCTTAATTTTGCGGTCCATACCAATGGTCGGCGCTTCCATCTTATATACCTCTTTATTGTGATAGAATTATTTTATTGTAATAAAATCCTTTCCTTGCACTGTTTATTTTTCAATAGTGCTCGTCTTCTCACTTATCATCTTCAGCGTGGGCGTGGCGGCAAGATTGTTGAGGACCTTATCAGACCAAAGCATCTGGAAAAGCATGTGCTCTGCCTTGTGCATCAATGTTTGTGTGACAACCCCGAAATCGTACTAATCGTTGTAAATAATTAAAATACAATGATTAATACAGTGGAAACAGTGGGGTTGAATGTGATGCTATTCCTCACTGGAATTTATCAAGAAGATGTTGGTAAAAATCCTTTTTAACGCCATCTGCCTGCCTCACTAATCTCTCAACAATAAGTTCAGGTGTGCTCTTAGCCACATAATTATACCTTGGGTTCCTGTCCACGACCAGGTTAAGATTTTTATCCAGTCCCCGTGCTTCGATGCCGTCAACCCTAACAGGTGCCGATGTATGTTCCATTATATTCTCTGCAAGGTGGCTCACAAACACACCAATTGCCCCAGGATTACCTGCAAGTGATTCAAGTATACCGCCGATTATCCTGGCGGATGCTCCGGGTTCGGTGATGGATTCAAGTTCATCCACCAGTACCGCCATCTTACCCGTTCCCGATACAACAGAGAATTCCCTGATCGTGGACTCAAAAGCACCCGCATCCATTGTACCACTGGATTTACCGAAATAATACAACTCATCCACCAATCCCACAACTGCAGCTTCGGCAGGCACAGGGAATCCCATATGGGCCAGTATCATGATCTGTGTGACCAGGTCCAGTGTGGATGTCTTGCCACCCGAGTTAACCCCGCTAAGCACGGCCACCCTTTCAGGTGAATAACCATCTGCGTCGTAATTTTGTTCCCGGTCTCCTAGTGAATAATTGACAGGCTCCACATTCCCTGGAAGGAACAGGTTTGTACCGCCCTTGATATCAATTCCCACTTCATCGACTATCTCTGGGGTAACAAGCCTCCTGTCCATTGCAAAGAGCCCGATAGCGAACCACATATCCAGTTCCATTGCTTCAGATACAAGCTGGCGGGCCGTATCCTTAAGACCTGAAAGGCTGCGGGCAGTTTCCTTTAGTATCTTCATGTTACGGTTTGCCAGTTCCGCATGGAGGTACTGCCTGAGCTGTTCAACTATTTCCATGTCAGCCTGGATAGTAGTAACGATGTCATTGGAAAAAAGACCATCCAGGTACAGTCCTTCTTTAGGATTCAAATCCAGGTCCTTATTAATAACTAAGACCGATTCTTTTATGATCTGCCTGTAACGTTTTGCCATCTCCCTGTCCAGCAGGTCTT
This sequence comes from Methanosarcinales archaeon, assembly GCA_030666885.1. Lineage (GTDB taxonomy): Archaea > Halobacteriota > Methanosarcinia > Methanosarcinales > Methanocomedenaceae > Methanocomedens_A. The sequence goes on along the minus strand of DAOUWY010000062.1, from coordinate 1,530 downwards.
TGACCCCACCATCGACCGCATCCAGCAGGTCCTTACCGGTCAGGGTAACGGTACTGCTGTTAAGGTATTCCTTGAAACGTGTATCAGCATTTTTTTCGGTAATCTTTATTGTGCCATCCAGTTGTTCAAGAGCTGATTGTATTCTATCTACATCAGTGTCTGAACCGGTCCTGACCCCACCATCATCTGCCACTTTATCCAGTATAGTCTCTAGACGGCTGACATCGGATCGTTTGATACTGGAAAAGAAACGGCTTTTAGTATCAATGACCAAGTCATAGGCCTGTGCAGCCGATGTAATAGATGTGAGGTTGCCGGAAAATAAGGCAATCTCCAGTTCAGGGACTACCTCCCACATCTCCAGTGCCTCCAGGTCTGCATATGTGATATTTGCATTGTAAGGCAGGTCAACGCCTTCGAGTTTCATTGAGGCTGTGACGTGGTGGTACGCTGTTGCTGCATCTGCAAGTTCCCTTGGTGAGCCTGCCAGTATCACGTCAATTGCGTGTCCAAAACCCGCCAAAGCTATCTCATATTCATCATGGTCTGCTGCCACCAGCACCCTGTCACGTACTTTTTTAAGGGTTGTTCCTTTTATGGGCCTTACACCTTTTAGTGCTTTTTTCAGGTCTGTGATACCGTTTTCGATTGCAGCGATCCCGTTGACCATCAGGCATGCTTTCGAAACACCGGTCATTACTGATATGATTTTTTCTTTTTTTGAAAAAGGCAGGGGAAAATAAATATTTAGCTTATCCTTCGCATATGGAGTGCTGGCGTATGAGCGTATGATGTCAAGCAGTCCCGTGTAGACACGCCATGCCTCTTTCGTTTTTAGGAAATCATCAGGTGAGAAATTTTCGTCCCTGAAAATAAATCCCTGTACAAGAGTTACAGCATTCTTCCGGCCTACACCCGGAGCATCTGCAATGGCAGCCACATCATACCGCTTAAATGCATCCAGTACAGCATCCTCTGACCCGAAATACTTAATAAGGCGCCTGGCTGTCTTTTCACCTATACCGGGAATCTCCCTGATCTCACTCATTCTTGACATTTTAGTGAGGTTAAACGATATATGGTTTATGTTTCAATCCTTGTTTTGGTGGATGTCGGTTTGCAATGAAGGAGTTTGGCATGTTTATCTTATCCGGCATTTCCCTGCTCAACTTCTTTTTGTCGTTTTTTTGGTTGTTTTCTTTTTCGCAGCAGGTTTCTTTTTAGTCCCCGTTTTCTTTTTTACAGTTTTTTGTTTAGCAGCAGCCTTTTTAGTTGTTGTTTTTTTCTTAGCTGCTGTCTTTTTTGGCTTTGTTTTCTTGCCGGTAGCAGTCTTTCCAGAAGTGGTTTTCTCCTTGGTCGTCGTTTCCTTCTCAGCGGCAGTCGTCCTGGTTGTTGTTTTCTTCTTAGCAGTAGGAGTCCTGTTTATCGTTTTATTTTTAGCAGGTACGGGTTTTATAATATCGCCCAGCCTAATCGCGGTTGTCATTCTTTTTGCCGGGATGTCATAACTAACAGCCTCTGGTGCCCCGG
>DAOUWY010000387.1 GCA_030666885.1 Methanosarcinales archaeon | reverse complement strand
TAGAAGCTTTGGAAAATATTAAAGAAGCTATTCAGTTGGTTCTGGAAGTCACTCAGGAGCAAGCACAGTCGTATACAGAAATTATTAAGGTGGAAGTTGCCAGTGCATAAACTTCCTTCCGTATCTGGTACAAAAATCATTAAATCTTTGAATAAGATGGGTTTCATTGTTGTACGGCAAAGGGGAAGCCATGTGTTTATGCAGAGAAGAGAAGCTACTGTTACTGTTCCATTGAATAATCCTGTAAAAAAATCCACTCTAAAGAGTATATTGAATCAAGCAGGTATTTCAGCAGAAGAATTGATTGAACATCTTTGAATTCCGTTCCAAAACATAAAATTAATAAACAGATTGATATTTCTACTGAGCCTCCTTAAGATGCCTCTTTTTTGAAAACTAGGTATTTGACTCTACCCCGGATATGGGACCCAATCCCCCCTCTTACCCCAAATACCGCTCCAGCTCTCCCATAGTCAGCAGCACCGGAAAATCCTTGCCCCCCTTTCGCACATCATTACAAGCCCTGGCCAGCAGATGCGGCTCAATGGACGCCTCCCCAAGAATATCATGCCTGGAAAACACCCCCCTGGCATCGGCATCCATCAATATCTCCCCGTCCTTCATCACAATGGTCCTGCTCGCATATTCTGCAACCACACCCATGTCATGGCTTATCAGGATTATCGTTTTCCCTGCTTCGTTCAACATCTTCATCCGGGACAGGAACTTGTTCAGATGTCCCCTGTCCTGCCCGGTAGTAGGTTCGTCCAGCACGATAATATCAGGTTCCATGGACAATATGGAATCAACCGCCAGCCTCTGCCTCTGGACCCGGGTCAGTGAGTGCGGGAGCATTGACGGGGTGCTGCTGAATATCAAGATGAGGGCACAGGTAAAATGGATAATTGCCGGGGCTGGCAGGACCTGGCCAGAACTGGTGGAGGCCGATATGGTGGGTCAGGCGAATATTATGTTTTAGCTACTGATGAATGAATTGCAGGGTGGGGATGGGGGCATGGATTTGGGTGAGGTGTATGGCCGGTGGTGTGGGTGGTATGAGGGGGTCGTGATCTGGGGTATAGTCCGGTAACTTACTTACCAATACACAAAGAAACCCAAAGATTAAATATCTAGAGTATAATGAAGTAACTTACTCGACAGTACACGAGAGATTCAATGTGTTTGTGAACAGGAACAAGGAACTTGCAATTCTTAAAAATACACTTCTAAGCGACAGAGCCGAACTTTTCATACTCTACGGCAGGCGCAGGGTCGGGAAGACTGAACTTCTAAAGCAAATACTCACTGCTGACAAAAATGCTGTATATTTCCTTGGCAGGTTTGAATCTCCAAAAGATATGGTACTGCGCCTATCAAATATTGTTGCTAAAAAATTTAATGATGAGCGGCTTGCAAAGTTTCCGTTCAGGGACCTTGATGAAGCATTCCATTATTTTGCAGGGAAAAAAGGTCTGGTCATAATATTAGATGAGTTCCCGTACATGGT
>DAOUWY010000059.1 GCA_030666885.1 Methanosarcinales archaeon | reverse complement strand
GCACAAGAGATGCCGGCAGACTTTAGAAATCGGTCAGCGAACGCTGGGGCTGACCCTTACCCTTACCCTGGCCCTGGTCCGCGGTCTCAGGAGAGATGGCAAGCCCGTCCTCCACTTCCACACTGCCGTACTGGCCCCCGCCGCCCGGAATCACCTGAACCCTGCCTTCGCGGAACATCCTGATCGCATGTATCACTGCCGGGTTTACCCCTTCAATTTTGTCAAGTTGTGCATCCAGCAGCACTGTCACTTCGCTGCCGAACTCATCCACCAGCCGTTCCCATTCAGCCGTGACCTTTTTAGTAGTGCTGCTTTTAGTACCCAGTGCCATCATGATGATCTCTGACAGCGGTACCAGGTGCAGGTAGGGCGGCCTGTGGTCAGGATGCCCGGTACTGTCCGCAAGTTCCTCTATCCTGTCCACCACTCCCCGCTTTATGCGCCCGCCGCATGTGCAGCGCCACTGTTTCATCATACATTCCCTTAGTGTGAAATGCTTGAAGCAACGGATACATGCCGATTCGTGGTACTTCCCTTCCTGGGGGAACAGTCCCACATTCATAACCAGCCCCCGTCCATCCTGTCTTAATATAGCTTTTTCAAGTTCACCGAATGTAATATCTTCCATAGAAAACCTGTTGAACTCCCTGGCAAGCTTGTTAGGCCATGGACTGTGGGCATCGCTGTTGGTTAAAAATGTAAGTCTGTGCAGCTCGCTGATGCGGTCTGCCAGGTCAGTATCAGCGCTCAGTCCCAGTTCCACGAAGCTGATATACTGTGCCATATTCCCATAGCAGCTTCCCAGGCTGTCGTGGTAGGCATACATAGCAGTCCAGGGTGTGAACGCATGGGCCGGGCCGATCATGGCCCCCACATCCCTGGCAAGTTCAGCAATCTCCACGCCGTTCAGGTTCACGTTGGGCCGGCCATCAGTGTCGATATTGACAGACGTGGGCTCAACAGCCTCGCGCAGTTCTTCAGCCTTGGATACATCTGGCAGAATAAGCAGGTGGTGTACCCTGTCGGTATCTTCCAGTTCCACGGTAAGTACGAACCTGGCGCTGTCCATGCCGTAAATGCCGTCGGCAACCTCGGGCATGGTCTTGATCTCGTCCAGCCATTTTCGGTGCAGGCAGTCCCCTGTGCCCACAAGCTGGATGCCTTTCCTGACAGATTCCACTGCAAGTGTAGGAATGTCCATCCGGCCCGAAGTGGCCATGCTGTACTTTGAATGTATGTGAAGGTCGGCATTAATAACAGGCATAAGACATGAATTGGAATGATATAATATCGTTTTTGCTTTTTTCAATTTATGCCAAGTTTTTCCATTGCCAGCAGGGCAGCCTTTTCGCCTGAAAGCAGCATACCGCCAAATACAGGTCCCATACGCGGCGAACCGGCAACAGCATTGGCAGCCATTCCAGTGGCTATTAGCCCGGGATAGACCTCTTTGGTGTTGTCCATGATAATGCGCTCACCCATATCAGCCCACATAGGCTTCTCGCCGATCACACTCAGTGCCCCTGGTATTTTCCTGGACACTGTCCTGCAGACCTCGGCGTCGTGCCCTGTGCCGTCTATTACCACTTTTGCCCTTATGGTCATTGGGTCCACATGCAGTTTTTGCAGGCCCACCGCAGTCCAGTTTATGACCAGCCCGATCACTGCATCGCCCTCCCTGATCATCACATCCTCCACGCTTACAAGATTGAATATCTTAGCTCCTGCACCAGTAGCCCCTGCGCCCAGCCTGCACACACATTCAATAGAGTCTGCCACATAATAGCCGGGCTTGTATTCGGTATAATTAATCCCGAAATCGTCCAGTATGCGCCTGGCATCTTCCTGCACAACTATCCTGGGCATCATCATACCTCCGCCCCACATGCCGCCGCCTATCGCAAGTTTTCGCTCAAAGAGCACGGTCCTCACACCTGATTCGGCCAGTACCTTTGCAGCCACCAGGTTGGCCGGCCCTCCTCCAACCAGCGCTACATCAGTATCAGTGCAATCCAGAAAATCAGATGTAAATTCTTCTATAATTGCCCGGGTTATTGTTATTTCATCCAGTTCCATAATCCTACCTGCTATTGAATTCAATACCATTTGATAATCGGTTATCAACTTATAATTAACTAAAGTTTCATTGTAAATGTGCCGATACCACCATAAATTGATGTTTGTTACCAGAGATGATAATAAATAAACATGGTTGTTGTATGCGAAAATATATACATATCGATTATAGTTGATAATTTGTTATCAATATTGATAACAAATGCTCAATCATGATATTCAAACCTAGTTCAAAAAATCATTATATGCTCAGGATTGAAACTGGTTGTCTATCGATGGGGTGATCATATGTCTGAAATTATTGTATACACAACCAAAATATGTCCGAATTGCAAAACACTCAAACAAATACTAAAAGAATCAGGTATCGCATATGCTGAAAGCGATATGACTACTCCGGCAGCATTGACGGAACTGGCCATGAACAATGTATTCACTATGTCTGCGCCAGTACTTCGGGTACAGGACAATTTCTATACTGTTAACGAGATAATGGATGGAGATTTTGTAGACCGCCAGAAAGTGGAGAGTTTAGTAAATTTAAATTTATAATTTATTCATGGAGGCCAGGTTACAATGCAAGAAATATATGCGGGTCAAAAAGCGGGTCAAAAAATATCTTCAACAATACCTGTTGGCGAGATGATGATAAAACAAAACGAACATGGAATTGAACAGGTACAGCAGACCCTTACAGGTGAAGAACTCTCCACGCTGCCAAAGGTCAGGACCACAGACGGTCACCTTATGGAGTGGGACAGGAACACCATTGTAGCGCAATTGATGAAAGAGACCGTACTCAGTGAAAAGTTCTACGACAAGCCAGCCATTACTGAAGAAACAGCAAAGGAGATTGCCAGGGAGACAGAGATCAGGATACGCAAGATGGGTGTAAGTTTCCTGTCGGGTCCGCTGGTAAGGGAGCTGGTCAATATTGTACTACTGGAAAAAGGGCATCCTGAATGGCGTAACATCTCTACCAGGGTGGGTACCCCGGTATTTGACGCTTATGAGATAGATATCGGCACAGGATTTGAGGCCAAGGATAATGCTAATCTGCAGGAGAACGCCGAAACCTCGCATAAGAAAAAGGCAGACAAGATCTCCAAGGAGCAATACCTGTTACTGCTGCCGCCTGACCTTGCCGACAGCCACCTGAACGGTGATATCCACATCCACGACCTGGAATACCTGGGTACAAGGGCTTTCTGCCAGGATTGGGACCTGAGGTATTTCTTCTACTATGGTTTGATGCCTGACGGTTCCGGTACCAAGGCCAGTGTGGCAGGTCCGGCCATGAAAGCTGAGGTGGCTATCCTGCATGCGGTAAAAGCACTGGGCAGTGCCCAGACCAATTTCGCAGGCGGGCAGGGATTCTATAATTTCCTTACATTCATTGCACCTTATTTTGAAGGGATGACATACGATGAGATAGAACAGCTGATGCAGATGTTCGTCTATGAGATGACCCAGATGATGGTGGCCAGGGGGGGACAGCTGGTGTTCTCATCCGTACAGCTCTCTCCAGGGGTTCCAAAGCTCTGGAAGGATAAGCCAGTGGTCTATAAGGGGCGTGTGTGGGATGGCGACAATGCGCATGGGAGGACATATGGCGAATTCGAGCGCGAGGTCAGGCTATCCTATGAGGCATTGATGAATGTGATGCTAAAAGGTGATTATTGGGGCAAGCCCTTTAATTTCCCCAAGCCTGAGATCAGTATTGAACCTGATTTTATGGAAGAAGATGAGGAGTTCAACAGGAAGCATCCAGAACTGATGACCTATGATGAGCTATACACCATGTCGTTCGAACTGGCTGCTAAGTTCGGTGTGCCGTATTTCGATAACCAGTTGCCCCAGTACAGAGGTGCAGGTGAAGGGATTTCATGTTACCAGTGCTGTGCTTACAATTTCTCAACCACGGCAGATAAGGATTCCTCCTTTGATGACAAGATGTTATTCAAGGATGGTCTGCACTTTTCAATGGGCGCCTGGCAGGTTGTCTCCCTTAACTGTCCCAGGACTGCGTATGAGGCAGGGGGGGACGACCACCTCCTGTTCAGCCACCTGAAGAAGATGATGGACAAGGCAATTGAGCTGTTCAGGATCAAGCGGTTCTGGATGGACCATATTGTTGCCAGTGGCAGGATGCCTTTTGCTACCCAGCAGCCCAAGGACCCGGTGACAGGGAAGAAAGGTACGATTGCCGTGGACCTTAGTGGCTTGGTATATACCATAGGTGTGGCAGGCATTAACGAGATGGTGCAGCATCATACCGGATACCAGATGCATGAGAACAATACTGCCAAGCAGATTGCCATCAGGGCTATGTTCGAGATGGATATCTATGCCAGGGAACTGTCTGAACTGCATGGTATCGAGATCGCACTTGCAAGGACACCGGCCGAGACTACGTGCCAGCGTTTTGCTGTGTCTGATCTGCTGCATACTGAGTACAGGGATTATGCTTCTGAAGTGATCAAAGGCGATGTGGAGACTGCAATATCCGATCTTAGCGAAACACGTGACCTGCCTGTTTACTATACTAACGGCACACATGTGCCACCTGGCGCTAATATATCCCTACCTGAAAGAATTGGTCTGGAACATGTTTTCTTCCCTATTGTGGATGGCGGGAATATCCTGCATATTTTTATGGGGGAGGGACATCCGGATGCCAGTGGACTTAAGGAGTTTGCCATGAATCTGGCAAGGAATACCCAGGTTGGGTATTTTGCCTTTACTAAGGATATGACGGTGTGCATGAATGATTTCCATGTGGCAGGCGGGATGCTGGATGAGTGTCCGAACTGTGGCTCTGGGAATGTGGAGCACCTGTCCAGGGTTACGGGGTATATACAGGCTGTGGATGGGTGGAATAATGGTAAGAAGCAGGAGCTGAAGGATAGGATGAGGTATGGTGCCACTGAGATGGCATGATTTGCGAGTTGAAATATCTGAAATCATCTTATTCTCCCTTTGTTTCATCCTTCCTATTGGCACATGGTTACATAAACCTGTAGATTGGTGGAAATGATTGGTAAATTTTATGGTAGTCGTAAGCGACAGCTATCTGGGCCGGCAGCAGAGTAGTAGAATGGATGGGGGCTGCAATCTGTTCAACATTAACCGCAGATAAGCGCGGTTGAATGCGGATTTTGTAAGGTGATGTATATGAGTTAAGTGTATTTTTAATAATCTCAACTTGTTTTTCAATTTAGTGATCTCTTGCTGTGAAAATTATATAACTCACGCACATTTAAAAAATCGAGATATTGGATCTACTCAAACACCGATATATACCAATTAACAAAAGCCAGTGTCAATGAATTACTCAAACAAATATTGTATATAATCATTCATCTGCAATCTGGAATTCCAGAACATCCATGCGTCAGGTTTTACACATACTCTAAAATATCATGTCCGTTTCTATCCACTCGTCCATATATGCGCCTAGCCCCTTATACGACCGAAACCGCAGATTCTACATTTGAAAGGCGTTCCTTGATTTCAGATATCTCCATCTGGATGGATGAGAACCTCTCGCCTGCATCAATGTCATGCTTTGAGCTAATAGACTTCAAATCACTGAAATTCTCATTCGATTCTTCTTTAAAATCTTTCAAAATTGATGTGTTAGTATCCAGCTTATCAACGATCTGCAAAAGAATCGGGATGCCCTTTCCCCACTGTTCCATCTGGAATGACTGCATGACCCGCTCTACTGGAGGAACAGAATTTTTGTATTCCTCGAAAGATACATCATCCACAATCGATTTTTCGGGTCTGACGGAAACAACAAAATTCTTGAACTCCTCGATTGTCTCATTATTGGCCTCAATAACAACAATGACTCCCTGAACACCATCAAGATATGTATTAAAAGTGTTAAAATTGTCCACGCCAAGAGAAAGCGCTTTGTTCACAAGGAGCACCCTGTAACCAACATCATGTACCCTGCGCCCTATAATCTTAAATTTAATCTTCTGCATATTTTTTTCTCAAAATATAATAACACCTGATTGTAGATATATTTTTCTGACATGCCCCGTCAATATCGCCACCACATCAGCCCCCTTGACAACATCGGACAGCGCAAGGAAAATATCCACGCCCGGACATTCCAGCACATAAGAATCATGCACACCCACCGTGCATCCGACATCTGCACTATACTCTGCCACCGTAGCCCGTTAGGGCGGCAGGGTGGCAGCCAGCCTTGTGAATTCGTGTGGTCCGGGTCCAGATAATTCAACCTCTGCAATATTCAACCAAAAAGAGACCTTTTCTCAGGTACATCCATTGCACTCATCTGTCCATATCCTTCATCCAGCATAAACAACGTGACTGTCTTACGTCCCTCTTTTTTCTGGGTATATATTATCTGTCCGCCCACATCCAGATACTGTGAATAAACGCTATCGAACTGCTCTCGCTCCTGTTCCTTAAGCTCAATGAACAGGGTTTTATCGCGCAACTGGTCATACGCCACTACCACGTCAGCCTCCCGCAGGCGCTTAAGTGTGGTGATAAGTTCAGGGTCTGTGGATTCGTCAATATACACACTTTTTTTATATTCCGGGGACCAGCCAATCCTGCGTTTTTCAATTTCCATGACAGTAATAGCGGTCCATTCACCCTGTTTCTGACGACGGGCAGATCTGTTCACGATGTCACCTGTACTTAGTACAGCGCCTATAAATAAATAATCTTTTAAACTCCAAAGTTCATTTAAAATCACGACCGGAGCCTTTTAAATGCACCTGAACGACCCTTACGTTGTAACTTATGAAGGAATATATGCTATTTGTGACCGCGAGAACAGGTTTGTTGAAATACTAGAGAACTCCAGATGTTATGGCGGCTCTGCCTGGACCATGCATCACTATGCCAGCAGTCCGTTGATAATCGATGTCAGGTCTGTAGGTAATCTGATACGCTACCGCACCAGGGCCGGCACCTCAGAACTCACACTGGAAGCATCGGTTGCCGCCGCAGGTATTGAATCGGTAATAGTAACAGGTGATGAAGTGGAGATCACCTATGCGGGCTTAGGCGGCGGGGGCGTGGGTGCCACTGTATGCCGGGCAAACAGCAAGGGCGTGCTCAGGTCTGACATTTCCGAATCTGGCGGCGGCAGGGCAGCCAAAGGCACGATAGTCGTGCCGAGAATGGAGCGTGTACTTGTCGGAATTGATGATACTGATAACAAGGAAGAAGGGGCCACATGGTCCCTGGCACACAACATCGCAAGCGAACTTGACAGGGATGTTGCCAGGTATCTGTCCCATTCCCTTATCCAGTTGTTCCCCGCACCTTCAAAGACCCAGAACTGCGTATCCACAGTGCTGGAATTCGGGTGCAGGAACAGTAAAGCAAAACAGTCATTGCTGCAGGATATTAAAGCTGCACTGGAACAATACAGCGTATCCAGTGAGACCGGGATGGTGGTCCTTGACGATTTTGATGCTTCACATCTTGAGGAATACAGCAAGGAATGCAGGACCCGGATACTCACAAAGGAATATGCCGAGCAAAGCGCCAGGGCCAATGATGTCCAGGTGTGGATGGACGGCAACGGTATCATCGGGGCACTGGCAGCCCTGCCCTGGTTTGACAGGCCCAATGAGTCAGTAAAGATCGATAGAACTTATCGGTGACGTCTTACCATAACAACGAATGTTTTATGTTCAGACATAATGTAGTGTATATGCACTACACAATGTGTAACTTTTTCTGTTTGGATCGTTAAGAAATTCCGAGGCGCAAGCTAAGCTTTTCTAATTAAGAATGAAGTGGATAATTTAGGAAGTTACAAGCCATTCCTGACGCGATGGGCAAAAGTTATTTGCCCGAAAGTCATGTTTTACTTTATTTACTTCACCTGCTTTACAGCCTGTAGTTCCATTTTTCTGATTCGTACTTTGGCAAAAGTTCCTGCGCCATCTTTTCCTCGCTCTCGCTTGGTTTTGAATCGACCAGTTCCACACCGAATATCTCCTCGAATTTGCGGTGTATCACTTTCTTGACCTCTCCCATATCCACTTTTTCCGGGAGTTCCTTATCCATCCATGTCATACCTTCCTCAATAGAAGCAACCTGCTTATCGCTTATCTTCTCAAGCGGGATATTTGTGAGGCGTAGCATTTCCTTTATATCGAAATCCAGTAGCAGTGTGCCGTGCTGGAGTAGTTTTCCACTCCACCTGGTCTGCGCATTGCCAGATATCTTCTTGCCATCAACAATAATATCATTTATGGGTCTGAAATCCGCATTCAATCCATACTCGCGCAGGGTCTCTATAAGTATGCCGAGTATCTGGTGGTACGAATCCGTAACATCGATCGGGAAGAGTTTATCGTCTACTGTCCCGATAACACCATAGTTGATCTGCCGTCCCCGATCATCCGAAAATGCGAAACCTCCGCCGCTTGTGCGCCGCACGATCGTGTAATCCTTGCACCGCTCAAGGTTCAGTTCCACATCAGCCTTCTGGAAATACCCGAGGATGATGGACTTTGTGGGGTCCCAGAATATCAGGGTGTTTCCCTCATCACATTTCAGGATGGCTTCGTTCATTGCCATCATATACCTTATGTTAACCTTTCCAAAATCAATTACGCGCCATTTTTCCATTTAATCACCAGCTTCTTTTAACATGTATGAGTATATCAGATTTTGGTAGTATCCTATATTTCATGACCTGATGTCTTTATATGTCAGATTCTTGAAAATCAAGGGTTTACCTCCAGGACCTAGTGACATTTTTTTAAAATTATATTACTTTCAATCCGCTCTCTCTCTCAAAGTATAAATGGAGGCAAATGATTTAGAACACGGATTGTACGGATCACACGGATTTTTACGGATTTATTTTCGTATCCGCGCGCATCCGTGTCATCCGTGCAATCCGTGTTCTATCACAATATTACTCTTAACCGATGACACATGGATTCGGTTTTCG
>DAOUWY010000260.1 GCA_030666885.1 Methanosarcinales archaeon | reverse complement strand
GTTGTTTGTGACATACTTCTCATGGGTATTGACACACCTGGGTTTTAATTATAGCACAGTGATCGCAGGATTATCAGTACTCATAGTACTTGTAATTTCACTGGTAATATTATCGTTCAAGGGATTCCATTTTGACAACAAAGCGCTGGTCAGGACTGAAGTACTGTTCACATCAGCATTCCTGGTTTTTGTCATAATAAGAGCATACAGCCCCGAGATTTACTGGACAGGCGGTGAGAAGTTAATGGATATGAGCTTCATTAACATGATTCTTCGCAGTACCAGCTTCCCGCCTATGGACCCATGGCTCTCTGGCGAGCCTATGCAGTACTATTATTTTGGGTACCTTGTGGCAGCAAACCTGATCAAGCTCTCGAACGTGCTCCCCTCTATTGGTTTCAATCTTGGTGTGGCAACCATGTTCGCCCTGTCAGCCACAGCAGCGTACGGCATTGGCAAGGACCTGGTCGGTAACAACAGGGTGTTTGCACTAATTATCATGGCATTTGTTGTGATATTCGGCAATCCAGCCGGTTTCATCCAGTTACTTGTGACCCTGTTCGTGCCAAAGTATTATGGTGTGTTCAGTGTACCACAAGGGGATGTCCTGGCACGACTATTGGCATACAATTACTGGCCGACAAGCAGGGTGATACCAAATACTATCAATGAATTCCCTTATTTCAGTTTCATCCAGGCTGACCTGCACGCCCACATGATAGGTATAGCCTTCCAGCTGCTAATGATCGCCCTGCTGCTTAACCTGCTGCGCGGGGGAAAGGAATACAATATCCCGCTGCTGGCTGTCATCACATTGCTGTTGGGGTTCATGTTCCCGCTAAACTCCTGGGATTATCCTACATATGCCATTTTCTTTGTGATGGTCCTGGTTGCATGGAAGATCAGGGTTTGTGCAAAACAAAGTAAAACCCGGGATATTACAGAGGATTTTGCTGGTCGGATTTTTAGTGTGCATCCGGTGGAAATGGTAAAGTTGGTAGTAGTGGGTGGTGTAGTTATTATTTCCAGTATTTTGTTATATCTGCCATACCATCTCCTTGCCAGTAATGTATCCCATTCACTCAGGCTTGTAACATACGGACAGACCGGAATAATATTCTACCTGGGTGTGTTTGGAATAATGCTCTTTTTCCTGTTGGTTTATTCCATCCTCAATTTCTATGATCACTATTACCCTGATATGAAAATGATACTGTCAGGCCTTATTATTGCAATTTTGGCAGCTTATGTAACTCATATCGAGATACTTGTCATAATACTGCCGCTTATTGTTATGTCCATTTACCTGCTGGTAAAGGAAGAGGACCCTTCCAACCAGTTCATCTACCTGTTGATACTGCTGGGTGCCCTGCTGTCACTGTTCTGCGAGCTTTTCTACATCCAGGACTCCTTCGGTGTCACTTCTCCCCAATATATCAGGTTCAATACGGTATTCAAGATATATGTCCAGCACTGGATAGTCTGGGCACTGGCGGCAGGGGCTGCGTTCTATCAATTATGTCTCCGGAACCGGGAGGGAATGGAAGATATGGGGAATATGGCCAATCTGGCTAGTATAGCTAATATAGCTACTATCAGGGATATGGATGATTTTAAAAGAAAGGGATTTGCGATCATCTCGATCATCCTGGTACTGTCGGCATTGTCATATCCGGTATTTGCCACCTATTCACGCTCTGGTAATTTCAAAGGTAATCCCACTCTTGATGGTGCAGCCTATATGGAACAGCAATATCAAAATGAGTATAATGCCATAATGTGGCTGGACAACCTCAGCGGTACCCCTGTGGTGCTGCAAAGTCCCGGACAGGCATATAAACTGAACACACATGTGAGTGCCTTCACGGGCCTGCCTACTGTACTGGGCTGGGCAGGTCACGAGATTAACTGGCGTAACGGTGCCGATACTATCAATGAGCGCTGGTATGAGGTGCCCAGGGTGTACACCTCAAGTGATGTTGACACTGTCAACGGGATACTTGATAAGTACAATGTGGAATACATCTATGTTGGCGGTTTGGAGGAAGAACGATACGGCGGCCGTGATGCCAGGAAGCTGTTCATGAACAATGAGGATCGGTTCAGGCTGGTCTATTTTAATCCGAATGTTCATATTTACCAGGTGGTGAGACCTGTTGATCGAGGCTGAAAAACCGGTCTCACCTGTTAGCAGGCTTACCGAGCCAAGGACCATCGTTTCATTCGCAGTGGCGGCTCTGGTGCTTTATTTCCTGTTCTCAAGGATAGAGTTTGACAGGATACTGGAGGTCATCGGGGACGCCCGCCCAGGCTATATTGCAGCGGCTGCACTCATGTATTTCGGTTCGCTGCCTTTCAGGGGCGAGAGGTGGAGGTTGCTGCTTAATAATATCGGTGTCAGGGCAAGATTGAAGGATGCCAGCGAGATATTCCTGCTGTCCTGGTTTGCCAATACACTGGTCCCTGCCAAGATGGGGGATGTGTACCGCGGATACCTTGCAAAGAAAGCATGGGATGTTTCCATTTCAAAGTGCTTCGGGACTGTGTATGTGGAGCGCATCTATGATGTACTGGTGCTGGTCATCCTGATGGGGGTATCCAGTATAATGGTGTTCGGGACTGATATCCCGCAGGTGATCAGGGTATCGCTGGCCCTTGGATTTGCAATCCTGGTACTGTTGATCTTGGTAGTGGTAGCCTTTTCATCTGGAAAGACCACTATTACCTGCAAACTGCCGTCTAAGATTCAACCAATGTTCATACAGTTTGCTGAGGGGCTGCATGAATCAGCAGGCAGGAGTTCTGTTGTACTGATTATCCTGTATACTATACTGATATGGGGAATGGAAGCCGCCCGGCTGTACTTTGTGGTGGAATCGCTATCCCCGCTGCATAATATCCACATTGGCCTGTCCCTGATATTGTTTGTTGCGCTGTCTGCGGCCCTGGTATCCGCACTCCCCATCACTCCCAGCGGCCTTGGGGCTGTGGAGTTCGCCATCGTGGGCGTGTTAGTGCTGGTCGGGGTGGATGCAGGCGTAGCGGCGGGGATTGCCATACTGGACAGGGCCATAAGTTACTGGGGGTTGATGGCTGTGGGGGCTGTGGCTTATGTGGCGAGCGGGAGAAAGTAGTAAAATAAACAAACAAACGTATTAAAAATTACCAAAGTACTCACAATGGTCAATTATTTATATTTATAAACCAGGGAAATAAAAGAGG
>DAOUWY010000009.1 GCA_030666885.1 Methanosarcinales archaeon | reverse complement strand
GAAAATCGTTATGCACAGTATTATAAACAGGCCTCGGCACTTAAGTATGTGACTATCTCATCTCCTCTATATCCCTTAACCCCCAACAAAAACCGATTCATCCAGTATACTCGACAAATATCCATCTTTTTATCCATTCCAATGGAAACCTATAAACCCTCACAACCCAACCTACTTTCCATGGAGCCGCTGCATTACCTTCAGGAAGTGAACGAATGGTGGACCAGCGGAAGCGTCAACCCCGTATTACTCCAAAAACTCCACAGGGACGAATTCAATGAACTGGCAGAGCTCCTTGAAAGCGAACGCATCACAGCCGTTATAGGTCCGCGTCGGGTTGGAAAGACCACACTCATGTACCAGTTGATAGACCATCTCCTGGACACAGGCACAAAAAAAGAGCAAATCCTGTTCGCATCAATGGACGACCCCCTGGTCAAGATGATGACCGACCCCCTGAAGACCATAATAGACGAATATCTCGAAAAGATAGTCAAAAAACCAATACGGGACGTTGAAAAATTATACATCTTCATCGACGAGATACATTTCCTGGCTGACTGGAACCTGTGGCTAAAAAGATATTTTGACCTGAAATACAACATCAAATTCATAATATCCAGTTCAAGCGCCACACATCTATTAAAATATTCAAGGGAATCACTCGTTGGCAGGATTTTTGAAATTAAGATACTGCCCCTTAACTTCAAGGAATTTATCAAATTCAAAGGCAGGACCGAGTTGCTAAAACCCTATAGCGGAAAAGATATTTTCAAAATTGATGTAACGACAGATAAATTTGAACTCACAAAATACCAGAACGAACTGGTACTGTATTTCAACGAATATCTCTTATCTGGTGGCTATCCTGAATACCATCCTGCAAAAGACATACAGCTGTGGCAGGACATCCTTATTGCCGATGTGGTTGAAAAGACCATATACCGGGACATTGCAGTACTGTACCAGATAAAGCATCCCCTGTATCTTGAAAAGATACTTACCTATATTGCCCAGAACAACTGCCAGACCGCATCGTATAACCGGATAGCACAGGCACTCTCCATCAGCACAGATACGCTCATAAACATGATCAGTTACTTGGAATCCACACATTTGATAGGAAGTTTACCTCTTTTCTCAAAGAATGTGAAAAAGCAAATACGTTCCAACCGGAAGTTCTTTGTGATCGATTCGGGATTAAGGAACGCCTTGCTCAAAAATCGTAGTTTAATGGATGAAAACCCCGGACTATTGGTAGAATCGGTAGTAAATTCCAACCTGCTGACTGCAAAGGAGTTCAGGAGATTTTTCGATATCAGGAATATCTCATATTTTACTGATAAGCAAAAGCATGAAGTGGATATTGTGCTGGACATTGACGGGAATATCTTGCCTGTAGAAGTGAAATACCAGAACAATATCTATGAGCATGACCTAAAGAACCTGCACTATTTCATGAACGCACAGGGTCTGGATTTCGGGGTGGTGGTTACCAGGAACCTGTTTGAGATAAGGGGGGATATCCTGTGCATTCCTGTGTGGATGTTCCTGTTGATATTCACGGCTTAGGTATCATTTTCACTTGCCTGCAAATATGAACATCAACCCTTATGCTCTCCTTCCAGTCCTGGGAGCAGGGCTGACATTTTTTATGCACCATTCAATTGTGAACATAATATGCTTTTATATTGTTCGACAATGAATTGGATACTACAAGGTTCTCTGGAAATGGAATCAAAAATAGATCAAATAGACCAACTAGTAGTTTTTTAGGCAAATGAAACAGTAAATTAAATTAAACCATTAAACTGACGAAGATGGATTATAAAGGGAAATATCCTATCTCTTTTCCCATTTTTCCAGCCGCAATACCTTTGATAAAGTGGAACCCCTGGTTATTTCATCCCGTATCCTGCTTTCGTTCTTCTCAACCTCAACGCTGCGCCTTGCAATTTCATAGGCCCGCTCCTTAGGTACTACCACAACACCGTTGTCATCGCCCACGATATAGTCGCCAGGGCGCACGGTCTGTCCCGCACAACTGATCTCTGCATTGATCTCGCCAAAACCTTTAGGTTCACCGGCATTCGGTACCACAGCCCTGGTAAATACAGGAAATTCCAGTCTCCTGATATCATCAATATCCCGCACTGCCCCATCGATAACTACTCCGGACACCCCCTTGTTGAGGCAGCTCAAGGTAGCCAGTTCGCCCCAGGGTGCCACCCGGTCGCTGCCGCCGTTATATATCACTATGACCTCACCTGGCTTTGCCATGTCAATTGCCTCTACGGTCTTGGCCCAATCACCCTCAAATGTCTGGACAGTAACTGCAGGCCCCACCATCTTGAGGCCCGGGTTCACAGGAAAAAGTCCGTGCATGGCACCTTTTCGGTGCATGGCATCACTGATATTGGGTGTGGATACACTGGTAAGCATCTGTCTGGTTTCGGTTTCGATGGAGCCCTTATCCTTAGCAGCGGGCACGGGTACATCTATGTTCTGGCGGATATTTCTGGCAGAAGCAGTCACATCAGGGGAACGCGCGATGTTGCCTCCCACTATCACGATATCGGCACCGGCTAACACTGCCTCCCCGGATGAAGTGGCGTCCAGGCCGCCTGCCACTGCTATCGGGATGTGTATTTCATTTTTCATTTGCCTGAGTAGTTCAATTGGTGTGATGCCAACCATCTGCATGTCGATGCCTACATGGATGTTGATGATGTCTATCCCCAGCTCTTCCAGTTCCCTGGCCCTTGCAACGGGATGGGGTACACAGATGAGGTCACACATGAGCTTTGCACCGTATTTGTCGGCAGCACGCCTGGCATCGGCAATGGTGGAGTTATCTGCACTGCCCAGCAGGATGACAATATCGGCACCGGACTTAACTGCCATCTCTACTTCAAGAGCGCCGGTGTCCACGGTCTTCATGTCGGCAAGTATGGTGTGTTCGGGAAAATTATCCTTCAGTGCCCTGACAGCGTTCATGCCCTCACTCTTGATGAGGGGCGTGCCTGTCTCTATCCAGTCTACGCCGCCCTCTACGGCTTCGCTGGCTATCCGGAGGGCGCGGTCAAGCTCAAGAATGTCAAGAGCTACTTGCAGTATGGGGTGGTCATGGTTCATAGGTGATAGATATTGCTAATGTGGCAAAACTTTATTTGTTGGACCCGGGACAGTGTGTTTCTATTGTAATCATCATTTGCGCAGTACTTTTTCAATAATGTCGCCGATCAGGACCCCTACAATGAATTCTACTGTCACTATTCCCATGATTACTATAAATACAATCGAGCCGGTCAATCCGCCAATAAGTCCTCCGGCGATGGCTGATTCTATTCCTCCTGACAGTCCACCGATAAGGAATGATATCAGTCCCAGGACCAGTCCGAGGACCAGTCCGATCTTAAGTCCTTTTAGTAATATATGAAGATAGTCTTCCGTTCCCTGTTTGGAGAATCCGTAACAAATGCCGATCAGAATGATGATAATGGTAAGAGTGAATGCCATATTATTTTTACCTCCAGATTAAGAATATTGTTTTATAGAATATTAATATTTATGGAGGGTTTGGGTTTGTTGTTTATTTTGATGGTGTTATTATTTATTGGTAGATTCAAGCTTATTGGATTCCCCCTATATGCAGAGATATAAGAAAAAGGTTAAGCAAAATTCTCAATGGACTTAAATAATTTAGAAATTCTTATAACTCATTATCGCATATGGTAGTCAAATATCGCTATCATATATCCCCTCAAAGGATGGAGGCAGTAAATGTTCAAGGCAATTATAGAATCTGATAAACTCAAAGAAACCATTGAAGCCGTTTCAAATATTGTTGACGAGGCCAAGATTAACCTGACTCCCGACGGGATGTCGGTAAAGGCAGTGGATCCGGCCAATGTGGCAATGATCACCCTTAACCTGAAATCCGCTGCCTTTGAAGAGTTCACTGCCACCGAAGGCGAACTTGGTGTTGACCTGAACAGGTTGAACGATATCCTGGGCATGGCTGAAAAAACCGAGATCGTGGAAATAGAGGTGGATGAAGAATCCCACAAACTTGTGATCGGTATGAGCGGCCTCACCTACAAGATATCGCTGCTTGATCCTGCTTCTATTCGCAAGGAACCAAAGGTACCACAACTGGAACTTCCTGCCAGCATTGTGCTGTCCGGCAGTGACCTGAAGCGTGCCGTCAAGGCCGCTGAAAAGGTATCCGACCATATGGGCATGGGAATAGATGGCGAAATATTCTATCTTGAAGCAGAAGGTGACTCGGACCGTATGCGGCTTGATATGGCTAAGGACCAGCTTATTAGTCTTGAACCGGGAGATGCCCGTTCATTATTTTCACTGGATTACCTTTCGGATATGGTCAAGTCAGCAGGCAAGTCGAATGAGGTCACTATAGAACTGGGCAAGGATTTCCCGACAATGATCAAATTCCAGATCGCTGATGGGAATGGCGAAGTAAACTATCTCCTGGCACCGAGGATAGAATCTGATTAATATTTGCAATGGATGAAGCAAGATTATCTGAATATCCATTTTTAACAAAGGCAGCAGAATATGTTGCAGGTATGGATTCCACTATAGATGAAATCTTAGTTTCACGTGGTTATGACACAGCAAGAAGCCGTGCTAAATCAAGGTTAATCCAGGCCATTAAGGGGGAGATCACAAAAGAAGATCTGGGACTGAACATACCAGAACTTATTGAACTGTTATCATATCCCATTGCCAGGATACTTGTCTCATGTATAGATGATGCTTTCCTGGTCAGGCGCTATGCTCTTGCAGAGGCAAAGTTTGCAAATTCTAAGCTGGAAAAGGAAGATGATAACATACTGACCGAAATCGGCCGGGATTTCAACATCAATGCCAGTATTGCCGAAAAAGGCTTTAAGATACATTTTACAGATTATATAAGAGGAGCCGCAGGAATGCGGGCACTGAAATGGAAGCTGGTGAACCGCAGGCTTGAATCGGGATATGTAAACATCACCAGGGAACAGTATGCCAGGCTGCTGCAGGAGGCCATCAGGGCCCGTATCATAAAAGCACTGCCACTGGATGTACCCGATATGTTCTGCCAGGCTATGGCTGATGATATCAAAGAGATCAGGACCTGCCTGGAAGAGATCAAGAAGGAGTTTGATGAGGAGGGTTTTGGCGAGGTTGAGCCAGGGGATTTCCCCCCATGTATCGTACATCTCCTTTCCAGTGCCCAGGGCGGTGTCAACCTTGCTCATTCAGCCAGGTTTGCCCTGACATCCTTTTTATTGAACATCGGCCTGTCTGTGGACCAGGTAGTTCAGATGTTCAATGTCTCACCTGATTTCAATGAGGAGATGACGCACTATCAGGTAGATCATATTGCAGGCTCTACAGGCACTTCCTATAAACCTCCATCGTGCACAACCATGATCACTTACGGTAACTGTTACAATAAAGATGAAATATGCAGGAATATTGGTCATCCTCTTAGCTATTACAGGAAGAAGAAAAAAATCCAGCAAGAAAAGCCAGCTGAAAGCGCCATGCCTGAAAGCACCAAACCTGAAGGTACCATAGATGGAAATTCAGGTGTAAAGAAACTGGACATAAAAAACAAAAGATAAAATCATATATCTGACAGCATACTATCTGTACAAAGTTGGCTGAGATTAAAAAGTTGGATACACAATATGTCAAACAAAAGAAAGGTTTAAATCTAATGTGTTCCCTAGTAGAGCGGTACGCCTGCATAGCGTCCTGAAGTACCATATCCAAATCGGTGAAGAATTGTTCGGTAGAAAAAATTTGTGCCTGAATTTTATAAGTGGTTTAGACATAGCTACCGCTGTACATCGGTGGGCTCGTAGCTCAGACAGGCAGAGCACCTGGCTTTTAAGGTGTATGGAAAATACCCATACATCCAAAGATACCAGATGGTCGGGGGTTCAAATCCCTCCGAGCCCGTTTTTCACATATTTAAGGGGATGAATAAAGTAATGAAAGGTTCGAAAAGTTTCAGTTTATTAGATCACAACCTGGTGCCTCACCATTTATTGCTGTCAGAGAATGAGGCAAGCCAGGTTTTAAAAAAATATGGCATCGATAAAGAGCAATTGCCAAAAATAAAAGTCAAAGATCCGGTTATACTGGAAATTGGGGGCCAGGTCGGCGACATAGTCAAGGTTATACGAACCGGCCAGACTGCGGGAGAGGCCGAATTTTACAGACTGGTAATTGAATAACCAGACAGATGAACATCAAACTGTCAAAAAACCCGTTTTACTTAAACCAGGAAGGTGCAAAACTGTGTTAAATAGAGAAGTATTATCCAGGGCATACTTTACCCGCGATAAAATAGTCCGACACCATATAGATTCGTTTAATGATTTTTTAGATTACGGAATGCAGAAAGTCATCACTGAACAAGGGATCATAGAGACTGATATAGAAGATACTTATGTGAAACTTGGAGAGATCAGGGTTGGCAAGCCTTTGGTAAAAGAAGCTGATGGTGCCCAGGATATGCTATATCCGAATGATGCAAGATTAAGGGATATCACATACTCGGCACCGATATATCTTGAGATGACCATCATCCAGGGGGATATTGAACATGAACCTATGGAAGCTATTATCGGTCAGCTCCCCATGATGCTGATGAGCAAGAACTGCAACCTGGTCGAGATGACCCACAATGAAATGATAGAAGTGGGAGAGGATCCGCTGGACCCTGGCGGCTATTTCATTGTGAACGGAACCGAACGGGTCCTTATGACCCTGGAGGACCTGGCCCCTAATAAGATATTGGTGGAGTTCGAAGAACGTTACGGTGACAGGATCGAGGTTGCCAAGGTGTTCAGTGAACGCAGAGGATACAGGGCACTGGCCGTGGTCGAACGTGGTCGCAAGTCTATCATAGAAGTGAGTTTCCCTTCCATTTCAGGACGGTTAGCCTTTGTTACATTAATGCGGGCTCTTGGTATTGAGACTGATGAGGATATCGTAAATACAGTGTCATACGACCCTGAAGTAGTGAAGTTCATGATGGAAAACCTGGAGGAAGCTGAGGCCCATACCTGTGAAGAGGCTGTGGAAAAGGTGGGTAGCAGGGTTGCCGCCGGACAGACAGGGGAATACCAGATAAAAAGGGCAAATTATGTGATCGACAGGTACCTTTTGCCGCACCTGGGTAATGAGCCGGGGCACAGGATCGTGAAAGCCCAGTACCTGGGTCGGATGGCAGAGGCCTGCTTTGAACTGGCACTGGGACGAAGACGTAGGGATGATAAGGATCATTATTCCAATAAACGCCTCAAACTTAGCGGGAACCTGATGGAAGACCTGTTCAGGGTATCTTTCAACCGGCTGGCAAGGGATATTAAGTACCAGCTTGAACGGGCAAATATGCGTAACCGTGACCTTAATGTGATTACTGTGGTCAGGGCTGATGTCCTGACAGAGAGACTGGGCCACCCGCTGGCCACAGGTAACTGGGTCGGAGGCAGGGCAGGCGTATCCCAGCTCCTGGACCGTATAGATTACATGGCATCACTTTCACACCTTCGCAGGGTGATATCACCCCTTTCCAGGGCACAGCCCCATTTTGAGGCAAGGGACCTGCATCCCACCCAGTGGGGCCGCATATGTCCATCGGAAACGCCTGAAGGACCTAACTGCGGGCTGGTGAAGAACTTTGCCCAGATGGTAGAGGTTTCGACCGATGTTTTTGATGTAAAGGGATTGAAACAGACCCTGTATAACTTAAACGTGGAACATGTGGCACCCCACATCATGAACCTGGAAGAAAAATATGGCACTTATGCCACAGAGCTTGAAGCTATGGAAGAGGAAGTTGAGTTCAACGATGGGGCGTGAATCCTTTGAATAAAACAAGAGTATTCTTAAACGGGGAACTGCTTGGTTATCATGAGAATCCCGAAGAACTGGTCAGCAATATCAAGCAGATGCGCAGGGCAAGTACAATACCCATACAGGTAAATGTGACTTACTCCCCACAAACTCATGAAATAATCATCAACAGTGATGCGGGCAGGGCCAGAAGACCGGTTATTATTGTTGAGAACGGAAAATCCCTGTTGACAGAAGAACATATTGATCTACTAAAGAACAGGGAAACAGAGTTCGATGACCTGGTCAGGATGGGATTAATTGAATATCTTGATGCAGAGGAGGAAGAGAACTGTTTCGTTGCAGTGAATGAAGCCGATATTACACCGGAACATACCCATCTTGAGATCGATCCGTCCCTTATACTTGGTATCTGCACTGGCATGATCCCGTTCCCCGAGCACAACGCCTCGCCCAGGAACACTATGGGGGCAGGTATGGTAAAACAATGTCTCGGTGTGCCTGTAGCTAATTTGAGACTAAGACCCGATACCAGGGGACATTTGATGCATTACCCCCAAAAAGCAATCGTACACACTCAGACCTCGGATGTGATCGGGTTCGATGAAAGAGCAGCAGGCCAGAACTTTGTTGTTGCCGTACTTTCTTATGAAGGTTATAATATTGAGGATGCCCTGGTCGTTAATAAGGGTAGCATAGAACGGGGTCTTGGAAGAAGTCATTTCTTCAGGACCCTTGGAGGCGAAGAGAGGCGCTATCCCGGAGGACAGGAGGACAAGTTCGAGATTCCCGACCAGGAAGTAAGGGGGGCACGCGGACCGGAAGTGTATTCCCAATTAGATGAGGACGGCATCGTCAATCCCGAGGTCATTGTAGACCACAATGATGTGCTCATCGGGAAGACCAGTCCACCCAGGTTCCTTGAAGAGCCCACTGAACTTGGTCTTAGCCCGCAGCAGAGGAGGGAGTCGAGCGTTACCATGCGTTCAAATGAACGCGGCATTGTGGATGCAGTTATTCTTACCGAGAGCATGAACGGGGCCCGGCTGTCAAAGGTCAGGGTACGGGACGAGAGGATCCCGGAACTTGGTGACAAGTTTGCTTCAAGGCACGGACAAAAAGGTGTGCTTGGACTTATCCAGCCATTTGAAGATATGCCATTCACTGGATCAGGGATGGTACCCGATCTTGTTATCAATCCCCATGCCATCCCCTCAAGGATGACTGTGGCTCATGTGCTTGAGATGATCGGAGGCAAGGTGGGCAGTCTTGAAGGCAGGCGTATCAATGCCACTCCCTTCTCAGGTGAATCCGAAGATGACCTGAGGCTTGCCCTGAAACGCGCGGGTTATTCCCATACAGGCAAGGAAGTATTTTATGACGGCAAAACAGGAAAAAAGATCGAAGCTGACGTGTTCATTGGCGTGATCCTTTACCAGAAGCTCTATCATATGGTTTCATCAAAGATCCA
Source organism: Methanosarcinales archaeon (assembly GCA_030666885.1). Classification (GTDB taxonomy): domain Archaea; phylum Halobacteriota; class Methanosarcinia; order Methanosarcinales; family Methanocomedenaceae; genus Methanocomedens_A. The sequence goes on along the minus strand of DAOUWY010000009.1, from coordinate 9,046 downwards.
TGCCAGGAGCAGGGGTCCGGTGCAGGTGCTTACCAGGCAGCCTACAGAGGGTAGGGCCAGGGAAGGTGGTCTCAGGTTCGGTGAGATGGAGCGTGATGTGCTTATCGGGCACGGTGCATCCCTTACCCTGAAAGAGAGATTGCTGGATGAATCTGATAAAGTGGAACAACTTGTCTGTTCCCATTGTGGTATGGTAGCTACCCAGGATAAGAGAAGGAACATGGTATTTTGTCCCAACTGCGGAGCAGAGACTGAAATATTTACTGTTGAGATGAGCTATGCATTCAAATTACTGCTGGATGAGATCAAGTCACTTGGTGTTGCTCCCAGGCTTATTTTGGAGGATGCGGTATAGAGGTGGTAAAAATGTTTAAAACAGTTCCAAAGCGAATAAAAGAAATCAGGTTCGGGCTTATATCACCTAAAGAGTACAGGAAGATGAGTGTAACCCGTGTAATTACTGCAGATACTTATGATGACGACGGTTTCCCAATAGAAATGGGCCTGATGGATCCCCGAATGGGTGTTATTGACCCTGGTCTTCGTTGCAAGACCTGCGGAGGCAGGGCAGGAGAGTGTCCTGGTCATTTCGGACATGTAGAACTCATCGCACCGGTCATCCATGTAGGTTTTGCAAAATTGATACGCAAGATATTAAGGGGCACATGCAGGGAGTGCAGTGCACTGCTTCTGGATTCAAAACAGAAAAAGAAATACCTTGAACAGATCAGGACAATGAGGAAGATAGGGCAGCCAATAGAGGATATCACCAACGAGGTATTCAAAGAGGCAAGAAAGCCTAAGACCTGCATGTATTGTGGTGCCAAACAGCTGGATATAAAGGTCGAAAAACCATCCACCTATGTCGAGAAGATGGGTGATCACGATCATAAGCTAATGCCTTCTGATATCAGGGTGAGACTTGAGAAAATATCCAACGAGGATATCGAAGTCATTGGCATGGACCCAAATAACGCCAGGCCCGAATGGGTAATATTGACCGTACTGCCGGTACCGCCAGTGACCATGCGCCCCAGTATAACGCTGGAGAGCGGGCAGAGGAGTGAGGATGACCTCACCCATAAACTGGTGGATATTATCAGGATCAACCAGAGGTTCCAGGAGAACCGTGAAGCTGGTGCGCCCCAGCTTATCATCGAGGACCTGTGGGAACTGCTGCAGTACCATGTGACAACGTTCATGGATAATGCGGTATCAGGCGTACCCCCTGCCAGGCACCGTTCAGGAAGGCCGTTAAAGACCTTATCCCAGAGGCTTAAAGGGAAGGAGGGAAGGTTCAGGGGCAGTTTGTCAGGTAAGAGGGTAAATTTCAGTGCAAGGACTGTAATTTCACCCGACCCAAACCTTAGCATCAGCGAAGTGGGTGTCCCACTATCTATTGCTATGGAAATGACCATACCTGTCAACCTGACTACCCGTAATATTGAAGAAATGCGTGAATATATCAGGCGGGGTCCTGAGAACCATCCCGGTGCTAACTATATAGAGCGCAGTGACAGGCGCAGGATCAAGATCACTGAAAGTAATCGCGAGGAACTTGCAGAGACTGTTGAACTGGGATGGAAGATCGACAGGCAGTTGAAGAATGGGGATATCGTGCTGTTTAACAGGCAACCTTCATTGCACAGGATGAGTATCATGGCACATAATGTCAAGGTACTGCCCCATAAGACTTTCAGGTTGAATCCTGCCGTATGCCCGCCCTACAACGCTGACTTTGACGGTGATGAAATGAACATGCATGTGCTCCAGACCGAAGAGGCCAGGGCAGAGGCAATGATGCTTATACATGTACAGGAAAATATCCTGTCTCCCAGGTTCGGCGGTCCCATTATTGGCGGCATACATGACCACATCTCGGGTATGTACCTGTTGACCAGGGGAGATAGCAGACTCAGTAAGAGTGAAATACTGGACATGCTCAGCAAATCCAATATAGAAGAGTTATCCGAACCGGCAGGTGAAGTGGATGGTAAGCCTTTCTGGACCGGAAAACAGGCAGTCAGCCACATTCTGCCGTCCGGACTGAATATGGTATACAGGGCAGGGATATGTGAAAATTGTGATACCTGTAAGAAGGAAGACTGTGAACTGGATGCTTATGTACTTATTAAGGACGGCCGGTTATTGAGCGGTACTATTGAAGAAAAAGCCGTGGGTGCATTCAAGGGATTGATCGTTGACAAGATCATCAAGGATTATGGTTCGGCCAGGGGACTGCAATTTATCAATAATGCTACCATGCTCGGGATAAAAGGTGTTATGCATTACGGTTTCAGTTTCGGGATCAATGATGAGGATATACCTGAAGAAGCCAGTATCCAGATATCTGAATTGCTGGGTGAAGCCGAGGATAGGGTCATGAACCTGATTATAGCTTATAATGAAGGAAACCTTGAACCTCTGCCTGGCAGGACCGTGGACGAGACACTGGAATTGAAGATCATGCAGGAGCTTGGCAAGGCAAGGGATTCGACCGGTAATATTGCCGGTAAATACCTCGGCCTTGAAAATGCCGCTGTGGTTATGGCAGTTTCAGGTGCCAGGGGTTCCATGTTGAACCTGACACAGATGGCAGGATGCGTAGGCCAGCAGGCTGTGAGGGGCGAGCGTATCAGGCGGGGTTATGCCGGCAGGACACTTTCCAATTTCCATACAGGTGACCTGGGTGCGGCAGCTCACGGGTTTGTGAAGAACAGTTATAAAAGCGGCCTTTCACCCACAGAATATTTCTTCCACGCCATTGGTGGCAGGGAAGGTCTGGTGGATACGGCTGTCAGGACCTCCCAGAGTGGTTACCTGCAGCGCAGGCTGGTCAATGCACTCCAGGACCTGGAGGTCCAGTATGATGGGACTGTGAGGGATACAAGGGGCATGGTTGTCCAGTTCAGATATGGCGAGGATGGTATTGACCCCATGAAAAGTGAATTCAGTAAGCCACAGGCCATAAAGTGGATCGTGGAATCTGTTACTTCAAAGGAGGTAGAATAATGGCAGTGAGCGAGAAGACCATTGAAGAGATGACCAGGAACCTGCAAATGCCAAAGAATATCCTTGATACTCTTCATAAGGAGCTTGAAGAGACAAAAGTAACCAAAAAGCAGCTTGAAGAGATCATAAAGCGGGTTGTTGAAGGTTATGAATACGCCTGTATTGAAGCATGTGAGGCTGCGGGTGTGGTCTCGGCCCAGAGTATTGGTGAGCCTGGTACCCAGATGACCATGCGGACATTCCACTATGCGGGTGTGGCTGAGATAAATGTTACACTGGGTCTGCCCAGGCTGATCGAAATCGTTGATGCCAGGAAGAACCCGTCTACGCCCATGATGTCAGTACATCTCAATGAGGATTATGCCGGGGATAGGGATATGGCCCGTAAACTGGCATGGAATATTGAAGCCACCCATATCAGTCACCTTGGTAGCTTGTCTACGGATATTACTGAAATGGCATTGATCATCGAGCTCAATGAGAAGGTGATCACCCAGCGTGAGATCACACCGGATGAAGTGGCAGGGAAACTGGAGGAAGAATTGGGATTGACTGTGTTGATAGATGGTAATGTGCTTACGGTACGTCCTGAGAACGAGTCGTACAGGGAACTGCTCCAGCTGGGTAAGAACGCGGAGAACGTGACCCTCAAGGGAATAAGTAATATCAAACGGGTAGTTATCAGGAAAGAGGATACTATTGATGAATATGTACTGTACACTGAAGGATCGTCACTAAAAGACATTGCTGATCTGGATGGCGTGGATATGACCAAGTCCACTACTAATAATATCAATGAGATATATGAAGTGTTTGGTATAGAGGCGGCCAGGAACAGTATCATAAAAGAAGCTACTGACACACTTCGTGAACAGGGGCTGTCTGTTGATGTAAGGCATATCATGCTGGTGGCTGATATCATGACCGTTGACGGGGAAGTGAAGGCAATTGGCAGGCATGGCATCTCGGGTGAGAAGGCCAGTGTACTTGCACGGGCGGCTTTCGAGGTCACAGTGAACCACCTGCTGGATGCAGGTACAAGGGGAGATATTGACGAATTAAGAGGTGTGACCGAGAATGTTATTGTGGGCCAGCCCATTCAACTCGGGACCGGACATGTAAAACTCCTGGCAGCAAAAAGAACTTAAATAATAAAACCCAGTAGGTATAAAAAATCATACAGGATGATATTCATGGATTTAGACTTTAATAAAACAATGAGAATCACGATCCAGACCGGAAAGGTATCGATCGGATCAAGGCAAACAGTTAAGGCTGTGGATAATTACCAGGCCAAGGCAGTAGTGCTTGCGTCAAACTGTCCAGCCGACGTACGGGACAGGGTTACAGGGAAAGTACCTGTGATCGACTTTCCGGGTATTGGTGTTGAACTGGGTACGACCTGCAGCAAACCGTTCGCTGTTGCGGCAATGGCTATAGAAGATCCAGGGGATTCGAAAATATTAACAGTGATAAAAGAATAAGGGTGTATAATTGAGCGAAGTTAAACTCTCCACAGATGGAATTCGCTACATAGCATTGTTTGAGAGTACCACCGGAGCTACTGCCAGGGATTGTCTGCTGGATGACAACAACAACAGGGTGATATTTGTTGTTAAGACCGGAGATATGGGCATGGCCATAGGCAAGAACGGTGAACATGTCAACAAGCTTGTAAAAAGTATCGGGCGCCATGTTGAAGTTGTGGAATATAACGACGATCCGGTTATTTTTATACAGAACCTGCTCCAGCCTGCCAATGCCAATAACGTAAAGATCGGATATAAGGGTGACAAACGTATAGCTTATGTAGAAGTAAAAACTAAAGAGAAGGGTCTTGCTATAGGGCGAAACGGAAAGAACATTGAAAAAGTGAAGGTTCTTGCCAAACGACATCATGATATAGATGACGTGACAATCCAGTAGCCTGCAAGAATTCCAGATAATTAATTTCACAGGAAGTATTATAATATGGGAAACGGAAAATACGCTGCCCGCAAACTAAAAGGTGACCGGGAAAATTTCAGGTGGAGCGACAGGAAATACCTCCGGCGCGCTCTGAAGCTTAATATAAAGGCAGATCCCCTTGGAGGCGCTCCACAGGGAAGAGGTATTGTACTTGAGAAAGTCGGTGTAGAGGCAAAACAGCCAAACTCTGCTATAAGGAAATGTGTAAGGATCCAGTTGATCAAGAACGGACGGCAGGTTACTGCTTTTTGTCCTGGTGATGGTGCTATCAATTTCATAGATGAACATGATGAAGTGACCGTGGAACGTATCGGTGGGCGTATGGGCGGTGCAAAGGGTGACATTCCCGGTGTCAGGTTCAAGGTAACGGCAGTAAACGATATGAGTCTCAATGAAATGGTGATCGGTCGTAAAGAGAAACCAATGAGGTAGATGTATGAATAAGATTTTCGATAAATGGGATACTACAGAAGTCCAGGTAGAGGATATCAGCGTTGAGAGATATATAAACCTGAAGCCTGTTATGCTGCCTTATTCCGGAGGAAAACATGCCAGACAGCAGTTCAATAAGTCCAACCAGCATATTGTTGAGAGGCTCATCAATAAGATGATGCAGTCTGAACAGAACACTGGCAAGAAGATGACCACCTACAGGATCGTTAAGGACTCTTTTGAGATCATTAACAAAAAGACCAAGGAAAATCCGATCCAGGTACTGGTCAATGCTATTATCAATGCCGGACCCAGGGAGGAAACTGTCAGGTTGAAGTACGGCGGTATCGCTGTTCCAAAGGCAGTGGACAGTGCACCACAGCGCAGGGTGGATACCGCATTGAAACTGGTGGCTGAAGGGGCGTATAAGTCTTCATTTAAGAAAAGGCGGCCTGTCGGGGAAGCCCTGGCAAATGAGATAATAGCAGCTGCAAACTACGATGTCAAGTCCTATTCTATTAACAAGAAGGAAGGAAAGGAACGGGTGGCAAAGGCTGCAAGGTAATCTATTTTATTGCGGCTTTGCCGCAATCATTTTTTTTGTATATTCAAGGACGGAATCTTTTTTTATTAATGTGGATACTTTTAATTAATACGAATACTTTAAAATCAGATGATTAATAACCAGACACTTAAAATTTATTGAGGAGATAGATATGGGACGAAGGAAAAAGATGGTAGAGCGCGTGACTGTGCTCATGAATGAACCTGAGAATGTCAGGAATATCGGTATAGTGGCACATATCGATCACGGGAAGACAACTCTTACAGATAATATCCTGGCCGGTGCCGGTATGATCTCAAAGGAACTGGCAGGCAGGCAGTTGTTCACAGATTCGGATGAGGAAGAGCAGGAGCGGGGTATCACTATAGACTCTGCCTGTGTTTCAATGGTACATGAGTTTGAGGATGATGAATACCTGATCAATCTTATTGATACACCGGGCCATGTGGATTTTGGCGGTGACGTGACCAGGGCCATGAGGGCAGTGGACGGTGCAGTGGTAGTTGTGGATGCGGTTGAAGGTACCATGCCACAGACCGAGACCGTGCTCAGGCAGGCGTTAAAGGAACATGTGAGGCCGGTACTGTTCGTCAACAAGGTGGATAGGCTGATCAATGAGTTGCAGGTAGACTCCCAGGAAATGCAGGTCAGGCTGGGCAAGGTCATCGATCATGTGAATAAGCTCATCAAAGGCATGAACGAAGAGAAATACAAGGCAGGATGGCGTGTGGATGCTGCCGGCGGCACTGTAGCCTTTGGTTCTGCCCTGTATAACTGGGCCATAAGTGTACCATTTATGAAGAAATCAGGTATCGGGTTCAATGATGTTTACAATTATTGCAAGGAAGAGAACCAAAAGGAACTGGCAGACAAATGTCCGCTACATGAGGTTTTAAATGATATGATCATCCGGTACCTGCCCAATCCCCTTGATGCCCAGAAAGACAGGGTGAATGTGATATGGCATGGCGATAAGGAATCCACGGAAGGTAAGGATATGCTAAATGCCAACCGTGACGGTGATGTGGCATTAATGGTGACAAATATCTCATTGGACCCCCATGCAGGCGAAGTGTCCACTGGCAGGTTGTTCAGCGGTACACTGAAAAGAGGTATGGAACTTAACGTATCGGGGTCTGTAAAGACGAACAGGCTGCAGCAGGTGGGGATTTTCATGGGCCCGGAAAGGCTGGAAGTGGAACAGATCCCTGCAGGTAATATTGCGGCTGTCACCGGCTTGAAGGATGCGTATGTGGGTGCCACGGTTTCTTCAAAGGATGACATGATACCTTTTGAGTCCATCCAGCATGCCAGTGAGCCTGTGGTTACAGTGGCTGTGGAAGCCAAGCACATGAAAGATCTTCCCAAGCTGGTTGAGGTGCTGAGGCAGGTGGCCAAGGAAGACAATACACTGAAAGTAACTATCAATGAAGAGACCGGGGAACACCTGATGTCAGGCATGGGTGAACTACATCTTGAGGTTATTGGCCACAGGATCGAGCGTGACAAGGGTGTGGAGATCACTACAAGTCCGCCAATTGTGGTTTACAGGGAAACCATACAAAAACATGCCGGCCCGATTGAAGGTAAGAGTCCGAACCGCCATAACAGGTTCTATATTGAAGTGGAGCCCCTGGACAGCGGTATCGTAGACCTTATCAAATCCGGTGAGGTATCCATGCGTATGCCTGAACTGGAACGGCGTGAAAAGTTCATGGCGACCGGATTGGATAAGGACCAGGCAAAAGGTATTACCCAGATATATGAATCAAATATTCTCATCAACCTGACCAAAGGTATACAGTACCTGAACGAGACAATGGAATTGATCATCGATGGTTTTGAAGAGGTTATGAAAGCCGGTCCGCTCACAAGGGAACCTTGCCAGGCAGTTAAGGTCAAGCTCGTAGATGCCAAGCTGCACGAGGATGCGGTACACAGGGGTCCGGCCCAGGTTATACCCGCGTCAAGGCAGGCCATACAGGCTGCTATGCTTATGGCTGACGATACACTGCTGGAACCGTACCAGAAGGTATTTATCCAGACTCCGCAAACCAATATGGGTGGAGCAACTTCAGAGATCCAGGGGCGAAGGGGTATTATTAATAATATGTCCCAGGAAGGCGATATGACCATTATCGAGAGCAAGGCTCCGGTGGCTGAACTTTTCGGGTTTGCAGGTGATATCAGGTCTGCTACCGAGGGTCGTGCCATGTGGAGTACTGAATTTGCCGGGTTCGAGACATTACCGGCAAGCCTGTTAAAAGAGATCGTGTTGCAGATACGCCAGCGCAAAGGATTGAAATCTGAAATGCCAAAAGCCAGTGATTTTGTAGGTCAGTAACTGGGTATTGAAAAGTAAATGGAACCAAGCTGCAATTGACACAAAGTTTAAAAGCAGTAAAATCTATAAGACAATAAATCTACAATAATAAAATGAAGAATGGAGGATTAGACATGGCAGAGAAACCACATATGAACCTGGCTGTTATCGGTCATATCGACCATGGTAAATCAACCCTTGTGGGTCGATTGATGTATGATACAGGAGCCGTAGAGGCACATATTATCGAGAAGTATAAGGAAGAGGCAAAGGCAAAAGGAAAGGAATCCTTCGCATTTGCATGGGTCATGGACTCACTTAAGGAAGAGCGGGAAAGGGGTATCACTATTGATATCGCACACCAGCGGTTTGATACTCCTAAGTATTATTTTACTGTGGTGGACTGTCCCGGTCACCGTGACTTTGTTAAGAACATGATCACAGGCGCATCCCAGGCAGATGCCGCTATCCTGGTGGTATCAGGCAAGGACGGTGTTCAGGCACAGACAAAGGAACATGTGTTCCTGTCCAGGACCCTGGGTATCAACCAGCTGATCATTGCAATTAATAAGATGGATGAGATCAACTATGATGAGGCTAAATATACCAAGGCCAAGGAAGATGTCAGCGCACTTCTGAAGATCGTGGGATTCAAGCCTTCTGATATGAATTTCATCCCAACATCAGCTTTTGAGGGCGATAACATTGCCAGCAAGAGCGAGAATACTAAATGGTATAACGGCCCG
>DAOUWY010000222.1 GCA_030666885.1 Methanosarcinales archaeon | reverse complement strand
TTTTCATTAACATTATTATTTATGCGCTCCACATTGCAATTTTCATTGCAATTGCATCATACTTCTTCCCCCTTATGGGCGGTCTATTCGGGAGGCGGCCAACAAAGGAAGGGGCACTGGCGGAAAGGGTGGTGGGTGCTGTGGCACAGATTTCACTTGTGGTTATTGACTTGGAAAATACACCTTTTATGGCACCGCCGTATCTAGAGACCATACACCCTGCCCTGATGGGCCATGGCGTGATCGTGGGGCTGTCACTGGGTGCAGTGACATTCTTTGGTGTGTCCCTGCTTAGCGCCCCATCAGGTGTTGTGAACCTTGCCCCGTTCTTCAGGGATGAAGCCAAGAAACTGGAACTGCACGGGGTGGAGAAGATTGATGAATCAAACCACGAATATAAGAGATTCCTTGGCAGGATCGAGGAGAAGGTTACGGGTGAGCGCACACACCTGCACCTGGACATTACAGCTTCTAAAGCCCTGGACTGGAATAAAACGGTTGATAAGCTGAAAGGTAGTTACCCGTTATGGGTCACTCCTGCTGGTCCTGACTCTGTATACAGGCTGACCCACCCGGATATGTTATCCTGTGTGTCTATGACCAGGGGAAGCGGCGACAATGAGATATGGATAGCTGCCGAGCCTCGGATTGAGTCTGCCGATGCACTTAAGCGGGAGCTTTTTACTGCTTATGGTGAGGTGTCCGGTGTGCTTGAGCAGATTGGTATGGGGCCGGTAGTTCCCTGACCCAAGAATTAACTGCAGTATGAAAGTGATTTAGGGAATATGAAGAGTGGTTTTTCCTGTACTCCCGGTTTTTTTTACTAAACTCCCAAATGACCAGGTAAATTTCAGTCAAACGTTGCGCCGGCACACCCAAGTGTAGCAAAGCTGCGGTGTATAATTATTAATATAGACTGTTGAAGTTATATTGTGGATTGAAAGTAAAAATACAGAATGAAATATTTATAATTATAGCAATAACTTGATAGGTCATATGGTTAAAGTTACAATAAAATTATTCGCAAACCTGAGAGAACAGGTCGGAAAAGCAAAAATCGAAGCCGACGGCAGCGATCTTCGTGAAGTAATAGACATTCTTATAGGGAAATATGACGGTCTCGGAGAACTGATCATCAAAAACGGCGAGATACACCCATTCATCCATGTTATGGTCAACGGCATCAGTGTAAAGGACAAGGACGGCCTGGACACAGTACTTAATGAGGACGACGAGATTACCTTATTCCCGCCAGTATCTGGCGGCTGAGGGAAGTTTATGGATAAATTGTTCAGGTCACGTGTAGATTTGGATACTGCAGGAAAGACATTTTTCGATATAATCCAGCCGATAAAAAGTATCGAGAGCATTCCCATCGAAAATGCCAACAGCAGGGTGCTTGCTTCTGAAGTGATTGCCGAATGTGACGTACCCCACTACAGGCGCGCTGCCATGGACGGGTATGCAGTGAAAGCTGCCGATACCCTTGGTGCATCCACATCATCACCGATTGTCTTTACTCTGACAGAAAAAGATGTTACTCCTGACACCTGCCAGAGGGTGCATACGGGTTCAGCCATGCCCCCTGGTACTGATGCGGTTGTGATGCTGGAGGATACCAGGTCTATGGACGGTGTTGTAGAGGTTATGGCACAGGTACACCCGGAAAAACATGTAGGTGGGATAGGTGAAGATGTGGCTGCCGGAGAGCGACTTTTCAGTGCCGGACACCAGCTGCGTCCCTGGGACCTGGCAGTACTGGCATCAACCGGTATCGTGGATGTGGAGGTATTCCACAGGCCAATGGTTGCGATTATACCGACGGGTGAAGAAGTTGTAAAAAGGGGGGCACCCCTGGAGCCAGGACAGGTATGGGAGACCAACAGCCTGATGACTGCTTCGTTTGTCAATAAAATGGGCGGTATCCCAAGGATAAGCAAGATAGTCACCGATGACCCACAACTAATAGAGCAGTCCATACTGGCAGGGTCAGATGCCGATATGATAATCATCAGCGGCGGCACGTCAGTAGGTGAGCGTGACCATGTGCCTGCTGCCATAGAAACCTTGGGTGAACTGCTGGTACACGGCGTGGCCATAAGCCCTGGTAAACCCACGGCCCTGGGAGTTGTGAATAATAAGCCTGTGCTTTGTATGCCAGGTTATCCTGTTGCGGGTCTTATTGCACTGATAGTATTCGGGAAGGAAGCTATCAGGATACTGGGACATTTCCCAAGTCGTCCACCTACAGTGATACGGTTACCTCTTAAGGAAAAGATCACATCCCGCCAGGGATTTCACACATATGTTCGTGTACAAATAAGGCAGGGAGGGGTTGAACCACTAATGACGTCGGGTGCCGGGATACTGAGCTCAGTCGCCAGGGCCGATGGATATGTGGTAGTGCCGCCCAATATCGAAGGATATGGGGCAGGCACTGCAGTTGATGTTTTCCTGTTCTAGTCGCCGAGAAGTTTGCCGATTGACATGCCGCCACTGCCGCTACTGCCCGAATCACCTATTGGCAGGTGTGGTGAAAGGGCAGCCGCCAGGTTGGAGATGCTGAGTGACTGGATGATTACCTTGCCAGGTCCAGTAAGTGTTGTCAGGAAAATGCCTTCTCCACCGAACAGTGATGTCTTGATACCGCCTGCCCTTGTAATGTCATACTGGACAGATGATTCAAAACCAACCATTGAACCCGTATCCACTTTCAGGGTCTCACCAGGCTGCAGATCCTTGACTATAAAGTCGCCGCAGGCGTGAATGAACACTGTACCCTGTCCGCTGTATTTCTGGAGTATGAACCCTTCTCCGCCAAAGAATCCTGCACCAAGCTTTTTTGTAAATTCCACGTCCATGTCCACTCCGTTTTCGGAACACAGGAATGCGTCCCGCTGCGCCATGAATTCGTTGCCAGGGCTGATCTGTATTGCTTCTATCTTACCGGGAACATTGCCGCCGAATGCTACAAACCCGTCACCCTCGGGTGTGAATTCAGTAATAAAGAATGATTCGCCGCTGACCATACGCTTTAAGCCTTTCATAAGACCACCTTTGGCCTTGGCCTGCATATCCATATTACTGCTCATGTGGTTCATGGCACCGGCTTCGGCATAGACTGTTTCGCCTCCCTGCACGTGAAGTGTTACCAGCTGGAGATTGTCTCCTGTTATTTCATATTCCATTACTTATTTCCTCCAATACGGTTTTTTTGTCACACGTTGTATGTATTTGGTAGTATATAGAGATTATTAAAGAAGTAACTGACCTGTGATTAGATTTGGGTACATCAGACCAAGGCACCAATTCATGTGTAATCAGTTAAGAATAATATTATAATAGAACACGGATTGCACTGATGACACAGATGCGCGCGGATATGAAAATAAATCCGTGAAAATCCATCAAATCCGTGTCATATGTGTTCTGTTCAAACTAAATTAGCTAATCATATAAAATCATTGGTTCTTAGGAAAACAATACATATCGAGCCAGTCAAACTCCTTAACCGATGACTAATGGGAACCAATTACAATACATAAAAACAAATAGTAACGGTATCGAAATCTATAAAAGTTTATATACTTTCCTGATTGACAACACACCAAAGGGATGTGTAAATTGTCATGAATCAGCAATATGCAGTTCTGTTAAATGATATTTTCAATGATATCCCGGCAGAGATGCCTGATGATATTATCGATCGTTTAATTGCCGGGGAAGCAACAAAAAAAGACGCCCAGGTACTGCTGCGGTGTGACCCAATTCTTATATTCAGACTGGCTGACAGGTTAAGGGCTATCCTGGTAGGCAACACTGCAACATATATCGTTAACAGGAACATTAATTTCTCAGACCAATGCATTGGTACCTGTAGGTTCTGTGCATTTAAAGGACATAAGGGGTTCAGGCTGACTACCGACCAGATCATTAACAGGGCAGGGAAAGCTGTTCGATCGGATGCTACAGAGGTATGTATCCAGGGCGCTCTGATGGAAGATATGTTCATTGAAGATTACTGCGCCATCCTTGATGGCATAAAATCCAGGTTCCCACAGTTACACATTCATGC
>DAOUWY010000204.1 GCA_030666885.1 Methanosarcinales archaeon | reverse complement strand
ATTTTATGATATTACGTGTTTCTATTCGCAATATTATAAGGCAAATCAATGATGAGCAACGGTATAGTTTCAGACAGCTTGGATATAAACAAAATCGAAGAGCGGGAATTGCTGCAATATCCTTAGATTTACCACAGACTCATCTATTTTTAATTTTCTCTAAAAGTTCATTTGCATTGATAAGAAATATATCATCAGCAGCATTGATCAGTTCTTGAGAACAGTTAGCCTGGGAAAAAATCTTTCCTTTACAAAGATCCATCCAAAATGGAGGCACATTTTGCATTTTGTGGACCATACCTCCCATAATATCAGATGCAGCATGCAAAACCGTATTGATGTCAGAAGTTATCAGACGTATCAAACACATAGGACATGGCTCAAGGGATGTATATAATGTGTACCTTTCCTTCTTATTGATTCCTCGGTGTACATCTTCAAATTTATCCATGACCACCATTTCAGCATGCCTATCACTACGAAAATATGGGTTGAGCACTTCATTGTGGCCTTGAACAACTATATTACCATTGACATCGATCAGGACACATCCAACACCAAAGTTACCATGGTCTATGGCCCTCAATGCCAGAATATTAGTAAGCCAGATATAACTATCATCTGGGTATTCATGGTTCAATTGATAATCAGTGAGCCAAGTTTTCCATTCAAAAGCATTCTTATTTGTTGGATTGATTTTAGCAAGTTCTTGTAATCCTATCTTTCTTATCCGCTCATTTGTCATAACAACATACTCCTATAGGAAGTAGTTATGTGGCTTCCAGCAAATATGATATTCTCCATCCAGTCTCACAGCGTCCAGCTTGCCCCTGAAGTGAATCACGGCCTGAATTGTAGAATTTGTAAAACTAACGCAACGTACTGAATAATTAAAGCAGTCCTGCCTAGTAGCAGGCATCGTATCGGGAATATTCTGAACCTTTTTTTGCATCATACTTTAAAAATATTCAGGTTTATATTTATAGGTATTGAGGTCATCAAATTAGAATTTTGATATTAATAATTATACCCCGCAGCTCTGCTGCAGGGCATGACGTGCCGTCGCTTAACAACTCAGTTTTTATTTCACAACCCAACCCTCACGCCCCATTCAGCGTGAACTCCTCCACCCACTCGAACCCGAACTCATCCATATAATCGCAGCACGCCTGTTCGAACTCCCTGCGCCTTTGCCTGAGCTTATCGTGCCTGTCATCCCCTGGCTTATTCTCATCTGGCATAATATATGTTTTATCCCGGCCAGTAGATAAGATTTGTTGAACCCGGGGACTGCCAGGAAATAATAAAAAGTCTCACAATTCTATCTCGAATTGGGGATGCCCGTTCTCTGTCGGCGGTGCAAGCCAGTCCACCAGCCTCTCTGCTTCATCGGCATCCTGCGCGACAATCTCTACCCAGATACTTCCCAGCGGTTCATCACCAGCAGGGAAACTGACCTTGCCCATGGTAGCCGCCTGTTTGTTCAGGATAAATGTTACATTATCCCCATTAATATGCATATTCCTGCGCCCCGTATCCAGTATCTTGCGACTCCTGAGCAATTCATGGAGCAGTTCCAGCGAATCCCTGCCGCCCGTACCCACCAGCCTTGAAGTAAAACCTTCCCTCTCCTGAAATTCATACTCCAGACAAGGGAATATTTCCTCAATAGCAGACTGCACCCTGTCCATGTCCTCTGTGGGGTTGACGTGAGCAGAAACTTCCACTGCTATCATTGTTGTTCCTCAATGATCTTTTGGACCTTTTTCTTGAACTGGTCTACTGTGCCATCATTAACAATGGTCAGGTCAGCATTTTTGATAGACTCTCCCATACCCCATCCCAGTTCCCTTTCATCACGGATGCGCAGCCTTTTTTCATCCATTAACCTGTCATCAGCCCTGCCCCGCACCCTGATCCTTGCAAGCCTGTCCTCTGTGGACGATTCGACATTTATCAGCAGGAAATCGTTCCCGAACTCCTCCTTAAAGAGGTGTACCTCCTCGATGTTCCTTACCCCGTCCACTACAGCAACACCGCCATCCAAGGCACGCAATTTCGTAACACAACGCCTTGCAATGGCTGATAGTCCTTCCTCCTGCCTCAGCCTGGTACCTGTGCTGCCCAGGTTCTCGTCCGTGGGTTCAAGACCAAGCCTGTGGCCCTCTTCACGTACCACATCGCCCATGTTCACTACCGGATAGCCCAATTCCTTTGCAACAACAGCCGCTTCACCCTTGCCGGATGCCGGCATACCCACAAAAGCTATAATCCTCATACTATCCTTTCTTCCCCATTTTCTATAGTCCGTATCCGTATGTCTTTGAGATTGACAGGTTTTATCGCTGTTGCCATATCCAGCACTTCCTGCCTGCTGAATTTTTCAATATCTTGCATATCAAGGGTATTATCAGGTAAACCCTGCTGGATTGCATAGGTAAGGTTTTCATTTCCACATTCATCCAGGTACAGGCTTATCTTCCTGACGTCTTCTGCACCGACAAGCCCCCTGAACACTGTGGTGCGCACCTCCAGTTCAATGCCTGCCCTGATGCATTTGTCCAGGGTACTGGCTGTATTTTCCGCCGCCTTTGAACCTGCATCCACATTTATCCCGGTGACTATAGCGTATTGCTTAGGGTTGTCCAGTGGCGCTTTTAGATCAAGGAACACCTTATCGAGCAGACCTTTTTCAAGCATTTCCTGTACCACATCCGCACCAAATCCATTTGTCTCAAGTCCTACAGCCAGAGACCCGGACCTGGCAAACCCGGCAAGATCTATCAATGCATCCCTTTGCAGGGTCGGCTCGCCTCCGCTGAACACTACCGCACTGATAAATGGTTTTGTTCTGGATATCTGTGACTTCATGTCTTTAATATCCATCTCACTGCTTCCTGTTATATAGGCGTGGTTCTGGCAGTAGGGACACCGTAACTGGCAGCCCCTGAAGAATATTACTGAAACACAACGGCCATGCCAGTCCACAGTAGAGATCGGGATAAAATGTCCGAAATTGAATGTCTGTTGCATTGGCTACAGGTATAATCATCACAAGATATATAACCATTACAAACGAAAACGCAAGGTTAAATATGAACATTGAGATCGACCCGGCTGTAAAGTATAAAGAAGGTACCAAGAGGGTATATGGTCCTGAAAAAACCCTGGAAAATATCACAGGCATACTGGATAAAGTGGGAGTTACCAGGATCGCTGATATCACTGACCTTGACCGCATAGGAATTCCAGTATTTTCTGCCATCCGGCCCAGTGCGGCCGAGGGTGCTGTTTCCATTTACAGCGGCAAAGGTTCCAATGATACCCAGGCCAGGATATCAGCCATTATGGAAAGTGTTGAGCGCTGCTGTGCTGAACAGCCCGATATAAGCAAGGACCTGACCAAAGACCTGGATGAAGAAGATATAAAGCCCTCAATTGTCGATTCTTTTGAAAACCTCTCACAAAAGGTTAACACCATCAATCCTATTGATCTGCTGACAGCTGAGCCATTGATCAAGAATACCAGGCTGGAATGGATGGTGGGCTATGACCTGTTGACAGAGGAGAACATCCTTGTACCATCCAATGCCGTATACCATCCCTATAACCCAAAAAATGGTGGTCAACAGTTGTTCCGCAGCAACACTAACGGCCTGGCAGCAGGGAACACTATGGAAGAGACCATACTGCACGGCCT
Source organism: Methanosarcinales archaeon (assembly GCA_030666885.1). Taxonomy (GTDB): domain Archaea; phylum Halobacteriota; class Methanosarcinia; order Methanosarcinales; family Methanocomedenaceae; genus Methanocomedens_A. The sequence continues at coordinate 660 of DAOUWY010000204.1, read as the reverse complement.
GCTTGAGGTGATCGAGCGGGATGCCCTTAGCATTGCCGAGTACAATAAGAACCCTGGCCGTGAGATCATACTTACACCGGATGATGGTGTCGTCTACGGCCTGCTGAAAAAATTTGAGGCTGTAGGTGTTATAGCAAAAGTATGGTTGCTGACCCATGATATCGGCCTGTACACGGTTGTTTGTGCCCTGGATGACCCGGTCCTGAAAGACCCTGCCCTGCTGGTTATGGGTGCGGGGTCACACCTGATACCTGAAATTGCGGTGTCAAGGGCACTGACGGAAGCAGCCCAGAGCAGGGTGGTGCAGATACATGGTGCCAGGGAGGATACTGACAGGGAATCTGTGGTCCGCACCTTTGGATACGAAGCTATGAAACGGTTGAACCGCTACTGGTATATTGATTCTGCTGAGAAGGTATCCCTGTCTGAGCTTGAGGATAAATCCGCCAACACCCCTGCTGAGGATATCCGGGCAACTGTGGAGATGCTGCGCGGTATAGTTCCTTATGCGGTCATAGTGGATATTTCCAGCACTTCATTGAACCTGCCGGTTGTAAGGGCAGTCCTGCCAACTTTTGAGCAGTATACGCTTGATCGGGAGCGCAAGGGTAAGCGCATGAAGATCGGACGAAAACCCAGGACCAGGACCAAACGAACCTT
>DAOUWY010000359.1 GCA_030666885.1 Methanosarcinales archaeon | reverse complement strand
CCGGCAAACCGCTTTACTTCTACCCTGTTTAGAGATTCAGAAGTATTTGCATGCATGGTAACGCTTCGGTATGTGGGCGTATGCTGTTCAAGGTACACATGTTCCTGGTCCATGAGCCGAAGCAGTACTGTGAGCCAGGGGCTGCTGCGGCATTTTCCTTCCACATATTCCCTGAGATTACCGCTCCTGATACGCTGGACAGCGATCTGTTTTTCCTCTGCCAGCCTGTTCACGTTATGCCCGGACACCAGTTTACCCCGCTTAAGTGCGCTCATTTTTTGCAGGTCTTCCACACTGGTACTACTGCATACGTTGCATGAACATGGCAGTACTGGCAGGTCTGACAGCCTGTACTCACCATAAGGCATCATGTAGATACCATCATATGCCTTGATCGTGGGAAGTATGTCATCAACAATATCAATGCCCAGGTAGATCAACATGCAAAGGTTCTCAGGGGTTGCCAGTGCAGGGGCGTACAGGGCGGTATCAGGAGGAGTATTGTTCTTGATATGAATTACAGTATCCAGCAACATCCTGGGATTATTTTCCATCTGTCTTGCCGCACCGATGACATACATATCCGCATGTGTAATATCAGGGTAGGCCGGGTGTATTATTTGGCCTGTTGCCCCATCCCATTGTTCCCAATGATTTCGTTTTTGTTTCACAGAGTCATTGATCTCTTTTACCATTTCGGGTCTGGCATGCAGGGGCATTGGTTTATCTGGCAGGATGACAAGTTTGCCAGGATCCACTTCATCAGGTGATAATATATTCCGGGCCCACAGGCTGCCTGCGAAAACAATAGGGCTGTCCCTTCCGGGATGCAGGATCAAGGGTGTAGGATATTGGGTGTCCAGCAGCAACTTACCCAATCGTGCGGCTGCATCCCTTCTTGTTACTTCAAAGTATTTTGTCATTACAATTCCGGTGTAATATATGAGCCTTAACGTTAAAAAGGATATTTAGAAAATCTTATTGGTAAATAGTTATTTCCTTAATACGGATGCCTGCAAAATTCGTTAAAACAAATATACCGACACATAAGCCGACATATATATCGACACAAATACCCAATGTCCTTTCCATAGAAGATGGGGAAAATACCAGGCTTGCCACTAAGAACCTTGTCCCGGGCATGCAGGTTTATGGTGAGAAACTGATAACGGTCGATGGGATAGAATACAGGTTATGGTCACACCACCGCAGTAAGCTGGCCGGTATGATAGAAAAGGGGATGAATACCGTGTTAAAAGAGGATTCCAGGGTCCTTTACCTCGGTGCTGCATCGGGAACTACTGCCAGCCATGTTTCTGATATCGTAACAAAGGGGCGTATCTTTGCAGTAGAGTTCTCATCCAGGGTTATGCGTGATCTTATTGATGTGTGCCATAAGCGCAGTAACATGGTCCCAATCTTCGCAGATGCCGGGCAGCCCGGGTCATACAGGGCGATTGCAGGTTCGGTAGATGTGATATACCAGGATGTAGCCCAGCCCGACCAGGCCGGGATCGCATTGGTCAATGCCAGGGAGTTCCTTAAGGATGGTGGATACCTTGTAATGGTTATCAAGGCCCGGAGCGTAGATAGTACTGTAAATCCAAAAATAGTGTATGAACAGGAACTGGACAAACTTGGCAAAGAGTTCAATATACTTGATAAAAAAGTACTCAGACCATATCATCCGGACCATCTGGCTGTTATTGCACAAAAAACCTGACTCTGTTCCGGAAAGAAAATAATCAGTTCGGCACAGTTCCAAAATCCATTTATACAGCAAATTTATCAGATGCAGATACAACGACAAATCAGATCCACTTCAAATCAAATGGTAATTTAAAAATAATTAGACAGGATCGACAGGATACGAGACAACAT
>DAOUWY010000270.1 GCA_030666885.1 Methanosarcinales archaeon | reverse complement strand
ATTGTAGTATAAGACATGTGTCCCTTTAGTAAATAATATCATTTATAGGACAATACCTTAGCAACTAACTTGTGTCAACACCCTCCCGCCGCCGGTCAGCGAAGGCTTGCCCTGCTTCGGCGTGGTGGGTGCGCTGCTGGGTATTATGCCTGTGGTTTTGAGGTGAACAGCATAACTATTTTATTAGTTGCTCTGTCGAGCCCAGCCCGCTACTGAGATTGGGGTGGGAGGCAGTATATGCTTTTTAGCAATGAGATATGTGCAATAAATAAAGACGATGTAACGGAAGTAATTTATATAGATAAACAGTGATTACCATATATGAAATTGAGGACAATTACAATCTCGGACCATACGTATAATATCCTCAATCGAAGGCGGCATGGAACCGAAAGATTCGATGATATTATCATGCGTATGGAAGGCCAGTTATCCAGGAAAAAGACCGGGTGTGATATAATGTCTTTCGCAGGTGTTCTCAATGATGGCATGGCAGAAGGTATCAGGAATAAGGTTGTAGAGCAAAGGGCCAAAGCGAACCGGGCATTCCTGGAACAGGTGAAAGAGCAGAGCACATAAATGGTATGTATTGATAACAATATTGTCATTGATTTTTTAAAAGGTAGAAAAACTGTTACTGACAGTATTTCTTCATTGGATAACGAAGGATGTATTTTTACAGTATCTCCAATAACTGTTTATGAGGTATTATTTGGTTCATGGTTCTATAACTCTAAAGAGATACCACAGGTTGAACATTTCTTTGAATCCGTTACTGTTCTTGATTTTAATTATGAGTGTGCCAGTGCAGCTTCTGTTATTCACAGCAGTTCAATGCGGGCAGGATGCGATATTGGTGTTATGGATTCTTTGATTGCGGCTACGGCATGGATTCATGATGAGCATATTCTGACAAATGATGAACATTTTAATGTTATCAACAAACTGGGCATAGAAATCGGAAATAAAGTTCTCAATTTGAAGATAATTACTACCGAATAAGTCATATGATTTTTTCCTGGCAGATACATTCTGTCGAATGTGTTGTCACAACTGCAGCAATTGATACTACGACACCCACGGTCCTGACCCAGGGACACGGGGCGTTTGGTGTGCCTGCCCGCTGTCGGGTTTGCGGGTGGGGGGTGGTGTATGATGCTGGAATAGGGGCGGGGTAAAGGACGCAAGCGATATGCCGATCTCAGATGCGTATGAAGCACCGGGGTTTGGGATTGTTGCCGGGTTGGTATCGTTGTGGTGATTATAATCGCTGATCAAATTAGAAAAGCCAGATTATATTATAATCTGATTGCTCAGTGCTAAAACGATTTAACGAAAGAAAACTTAATAAACTATAATGTTTAATATGTATATTGGCAAAGGTTAAGTATTATTTATCCCCTCATATCCCGTTCATAAACTTAACTTTTGCCCTCTTTTATATTCATATTAATTCTACCGAATGAAGTTTTTCATTTATCACACATTCATTCCCGGAGCATAGATTGTTACAACAGGCCGTAATGCTCAACGTTCCAATCGGCAATATCCTGTATCTTGGATATCTCTTCTTTACCGCCTTCCATTGTGAACAAGTGCTTGAACCTGCCCTGTGCTTTGAGATATTCTTCCACAGGCTTTGGCTTTTTTACCTTCCTGGCTGAAGTGATCTCACCGTTTTCCATTTCGTACAAGGGCCAAAGTGCGGTTTCGACTGCCAGTTTACCGATCTCCACAGTCTTGGAAGTATCAAACCTCCAGCCAGTTGCACACGGAGCATGGGTATGGATATATGTAGCACCTTCAATGTCCACTGCTTTTTTGACCTTGCGCATCATATCCTTTGGATAGGAGATAGACGTGGTGGCAATATAAGGCGAACCGTGGGCAGCTATAATGGCAGGCATGTTCTTCTTGGGCCTGGAATTGCCAAAACTCTGGCTGCCAGGCGGGCTGGTTGAAGTTGAAGCATTAAATGGAGTTGCTCCACTGCGCTGTACACCCGTGTTCATGTATGCCTCATTATCGATACACACATAGGTGATATCGTCACCGCGCTCGAAAGCCCCTGATATTCCAAGCATTCCTATATCCACTGTAGCGCCGTCGCCACCCATGGCTATGACTTTTGTATCACCTTTACGTCCAAGAGCCCGCAAGGCCGCCTCAATACCCGAAGCTACAGATGCGGTGTTCTCGAACAATGAATGTATCCAGGGCACTTCCCATGCTGACTCAGGGTACGGCGTGGTCATCACTTCCAGGCAGCCGGTGGGATTTACAACTATGGCATCGTCTCCTACCGCTTCCAGCACGAAATTAGCTGCCATGGCATCGCAACAGCCCGCACACCCTCTGTGTCCTGGTGCCAGTCTGCTCATAAAAGTTCACCTCGCAGATCAGCATATTCACTTTCAACCTTAATACCGGATTTTATGGCCTGTGCAGCCTTATCTATAATCATTTGAATAGTGCTCATCGGAATATCCCGTCCGCCGTGTCCCAACATGAAGCCCATCACAGGTACATTGATATCTGAATTGTACAGACATGACTTAACCTCGGTAAACAGGGCACCTTCATTCAGGCCAACTGAAATGTTCTTATCCAGGATTACGACGATTGCAGCATCCGAGACTGCATTGCGTATGACTTCTACAGGGAAAGGCCTGAATGTCCTGACCTTGATCAGGCCCACCTTGATACCCTGGCTGCGGGCTTTATCAATTACGTCCTTGATAGTGCCCACCACCGAACCCATTGCCATTAACAGGATCTCAGCATCCTCTGCCATATATGGTTCAATGAGTCCACCGTAGTAACGACCGAATATCTTATTGAAATCCTCTGCAGCCTTCTCGATCTTACCAAGGGCTGCATCCATTCCTTTTTGTTGCAGGTACCTGAATTCTGTATAAGCTGACGGATCAGCAAAAGTGCCAAAGGACAAGGGGTTACGGGTGTCAAGCACATGCTCCGGGTCATAAGGAGGTAAGAATTCATCTGTCAGTTCCTGTTCCAGCAGTATAACAGGTTCAGATACATGTGACAGGATGAAACCATCCATGCAGACCATGGCTGGCAGCATGACATCTTTGTCCTCTGCTACTTT
>DAOUWY010000388.1 GCA_030666885.1 Methanosarcinales archaeon | reverse complement strand
TTCGGAAAGATGATAGTTTTCACTGACAAAGACAAATGGCACTCTGAAAAGATAGTGAAGGTCTATAACCAGAAATCTCTTGTGGAGGATGACTTCAAACTGCTGAGCGATGCATTCCTGGTTCCAATAGGACCTGTTAACCACCATAAGGACGCTAACATCAGAGTGCATACATTTCTTTGTATTACAGGACTGCTTTTTTACAGATATTTAGCATACAGATGCAAACATTACCACATAAGTCTGAAACGGCTTGTGGAGGATCTGGAGGGAATATGTATTGCACTTGCAAAGGATGATGCGGGTGGATGTGGGCTCGAGTTGGTAGTCGAGGAGATGGATTCGACACAAGCCAGATTATTCTCCCATCTGAATCTCGGTAAATTTATCACTGGATAGCGAAATCGGTGTCGAGGGGGTTAATGTTTTGGTGGGGACTAGGTGAATGAGGGCTTTTGCTATCGATTTTTTGCACATGTTTGAAAGTCAAGAATGAGTGTCATCCACACCCTATTTACGGGCATGAAGCGCAGATTTATACTAGAAAAAGGCAACCAGTATACGACCCTTCAAATTTATTGCCAATCGGGGATAATTTGCCAATAGAATTTAGTTTCACTACTGGAACGTTCATAATTGTTCCACCAAACAAACCAATAGGAGATCGTGAGGGTGGAATCACAGAAGATTCTGAAGAGTATGGAAATATTTTAAATTAAGGATGTGAAATTATAAAAATTAAGATTTTAATATTTATGTTGTTTATATTTTCGAATTTAAATTTAGTTATTGCTGAACCGATTGAAAAGGAATATGGAATAGTTAATGCATGGTTTAATGGAAAAGAGGCTACAGTGGAAAATGTTCAATTAACAATATCTGAACCTATCGAAATAAAAGTAGAAGTAACATCTAAGGTAAAATGTCATGTTGCTACATATTTGGAAAGTCCTCTTGTTTCTAAGTCATATCAGGTATTATCTGGTCCAAGTGAAATTGATAAACGCATAGATGCTTTGAATGTAGAATCTGGTTGGACAGAAACTTATACATGGACAATTGCTCCCACAGGTGAATGGATTAATGGAAATGCCCCCATTAATGTTTATGTACAATTTACTAAAGCAGTTGATGATTACGAATCAATAGATTTTACTATCGCTAATCCCATCATCCTCGACGAGCACTACTCAGGCCCCACCCCCACCCGTACCACAACCGACCCCTCGTCCACGAACCAGCCGTCGTCCCAGGGGTCGTCTGGATTCGGGGTGGCGGGTGCGCTGCTGGGGATTGCAAGATGGAATTGAAAAAGAAGATTCTAGGTGTCCTGCCGATGCCATGCATGCAACTGCTATTGACCTTACGAAAAAGATCAAGGCGAACCAGAACAGGTATGTGGATAAGGACAGGTATCGTAGCGGCGGGAAGTATAGTAGTTGCAGTGCCAAAACCATCAGCCAGGTACGGCAGTGGTATGTGGATGAGGTGCTGTACCAGGTGAAT
>DAOUWY010000326.1 GCA_030666885.1 Methanosarcinales archaeon | reverse complement strand
TATTATTTAGCATGAAAGTACCCTTGGGTTCTTTCATCTTTTTGTGCATGTTATTCGAAGAATTTCATGTACGTTTTCTGTTTATGCTTAATAATCAGTTCTGTTAACCGCAGATTAACACAGATAAACGTGGATAATACGTGCGAAATATGCGTTAATTTGTGTTCATCTGCAGTTCGTTATATTTTAAAATACCAGATAAAATTTAAAATACTTGCGATTTAATCAGATATTGTTATAAATACTAAAGGAAATTCAGTTACAAAAAACAGGTGAAAAAATGATCTCAAATATGGAATACAGTTTATTGACCTCAGAGTCAGTTACAGAAGGGCATCCGGACAAAGTATGTGACCAGATATCAGACGGCGTGCTGGATGAGATCGTAAGGCAGGACCCTATGGCCAGGGTGGCCTGTGAGGCATTTATCAGTGTTGGTTTTGTGATAGTTGGTGGCGAGATTACAACATCGGCCCATATTGACGTACCATCAATAACCCGCGGTATCCTAAAGGAAATCGGTTATACCAGTGAGATATATGGTTTTAATTATAAGACATGCGGTGTGCTGAATGCCATTGGCAAGCAGTCGCCTGATATTGCACAGGGTGTGGATGTGGGTGGTGCCGGTGACCAGGGTATGATGATAGGGTATGCATGCAAAGAGACAAAGGAACTGATGCCCCTGCCCATTATGCAGAGCCACCGGATGTGCCAAAAGTTGGCCGAACTAAGGAAGAACAATACACTTTCCTACCTGGGTCCGGACGGCAAGTCCCAGGCCACAGTAGAGTATAAAATGGGTGTACCCCAGCGGGTGGACTCGGTTATTGTCAGCTCCCAGCATACCGAGGAGATACTTGACAGCACGGGTGAGCGCATCACCCGGGATGCAATTGACGAGATCATTGATAAGGTGGTCAAGGATGTTATTGACCCTGAACTGCTGGATAAAGATACTAAATATTATGTGAACCCAACCGGCAAGTTCGTGGTAGGCGGGCCCCAGAGCGATACAGGCATGACAGGGCGCAAGATCGTAGTGGATACATACGGAGGGCTGGTACCACACGGTGGCGGAGCTTTCTCAGGCAAGGATTCCACAAAGGTGGACCGCAGTGCTGCCTATGCTGCCAGGTATGTGGCCAAGAATGTGGTCGCATCCGGCGTAGCTGAGCGATGTGCAGTATCTCTTGCTTATGCCATTGGTGTGCCTGAGCCTACTGCTGTTATGGTCAATACATTCGGGACAGGTAAGATGAAGGATATCGATATTGTAGGGCTGGTGCGCAAGCATTTCGACCTGACCCCGAAGAGTATTATCGAGACTCTTGACCTTAGGCGTCCTATCTTCAGGAAGACGGCGGCCTACGGGCATTTCGGCAGGAACGACCCCGACTTTACCTGGGAGCGCACCGATGTGGCAGAGGATATTGCAAAGTCGGCTGGGATTTAGGTTTTAAGTTTTGGGTTCAGGGATTTTTATGTTGCATATAGACCTGATACCAATTGAGGATATCAGTGCAGAACACATTGAGGAGCATTATCATCGTCTTGCTGAGTTTAAAGGCATACCGAAAGAGGAGTTCAAATCACGAATTAATTAAAGGATTTCCATTACCAATTTAGTTTGAATAGAACACAGATGACACGGATTAGACGGATTTTCACGGATTTGTTTTCGTATCCGCGCGCATCCGTGTCATCCGTGCACTCCGTGTTCTATCACAATATTACTCTTAACTGATGACACATGAAAGTGGTCCCATGAGTACAGAACCTGTCAAATTGCTTGAAGAAGAAGGGTTTAGTTATTTAACCTGCATACAGTGCGGGACGTGTACAGGAAGCTGTCCTTCCGGACGCTATACCAGCCTGAACACCAGGCGGATAGTGCTGTTAGCAAGACGGAACCAGGATGTGTATCATGATAGAGACCTGTGGATGTGTACCACCTGTTACCAGTGCCAGGAACGTTGTCCCAGAGGCATCAGGATAGCGGACGGGATACTTACCCTAAGGGCGGAATCGGTTCACATGGGGCTGATGCTGCCTGAGCACCGTAAGGTGGCCGGACTTATGATTGAAAAAGGCCATGCAGTACCCATTAACGATGATGGTCGGGCGAAACGAAAAGAACTGGGAATGGATGAACTGCCAGAGACCGTTCACAAAGACCCACGAGCTCTTGACCAGGTGAAAAAATTGCTTGAGGTTACAGGTTTTATACAATTGGTCACGGATGAGGGTACTGAAATCTCAGAAGAAGGACAGTGAAACCTGTAT
>DAOUWY010000050.1 GCA_030666885.1 Methanosarcinales archaeon | reverse complement strand
GAATTTCATGTACGTTTAGCATGAAAGTACCCTTTGGTACTTTCAGATTTTTGTGCAGGCTATTCGAAGAATTTCATGTACGTTTTCTTGGCTTTTTGCTGTTTTCTATGGGTAATATAATATATACGATACAAAAGAAACAATTCATTACATGAGCAAATTGAATATAAAAGTTTCCGTAGATAGCGAAACCTTCAAGACTTCATCATTATAAAATATCTTTAAAAAGATATCTTAATCATATCTTCCCATACTAAGAGCAAAGAACCTAACCACTTAACTATTTGATCAGATCTTCTCTATGCTGCACTGGATATTACGACAACCGTTGCTGTTGCGCTCATCCACCCGCTGTTTTACAAGTTCAGCCATACCACCGCTGGCCAGTACCAGGCAGTCCAGGCCACGCAGGGCCAACAGCATGGCAGACTGTATGACATCCACCTCAAAATCGGGATGTATCCCTGCCTTTGCTGCAGTTACCTTGGCCGAGGTACCCATTGCACCCACCCTTTTAAAAGTCGCCCTGTCCACCAATGCCTTAAGATCACTGATATCCACATTATTTGAACCGCCTTCGATCACCCTGGGTATCCTGACTACATGTATGCGCCCGGTCCCGGACGTAAGCGAACCCCTGACATCTTCAATTAGTACCTCATCACCTGCGGCAGCATCGGACAGTGCTAGGCCGGCAGCCTCCTGCTCTGCATGCGGCACAGCCACAATAGTACCTTCCCGCATGAATAACCCTACCTGCTGTCCTTTAAGGATGTCAAAATCAGCCACCGCACACCTTACACCGATATACGGCCCCTCCACCGAGTCCACCAGGTCAAGTAGTGTCATGGGGGCATGTCCGTCAGCAATTCCCCTTGCTTCAAATTCCCTGAAGGTCTCAACAATAGTTGGAAGTTTTAGTTTTGTATTTTCCATAAGAGCACTGTCTGCAAAAATACGGGACGGATGCCCTGAATTGTATACCTTACCACGGTTCAGGACATACACAACATCAGCCCATCTTGATGCAAGGTCCACATCATGGGTGGAAATGATGATGGTCTTTCCAAAATGTTTCAATTCATTGAGCAGTTCCACAATCTCGCTGGCTCCGGCAGGGTCAAGGTTAGACAGGGGCTCATCAAGGATGATAACCTCCGGTTCCATTGCAACCACACCTGCAATTGCAACCTTTTTCTTCTGTCCGCCGCTCAGGTGGTGAGGTGGTTTGTCCCTGAGTCCGGTAAGACCAAAGTATTCAAGGGTACGATTTACACAGCTTTCTACCTTTTCTTCAGGGAGTCCCAGGTTGACAGGACCAAAAGCCACATCCTGGTATACAGTGGGGGCAAATAGCTGGTCATCTGAGTTCTGGAACACAATCCCTATCTGCTTTCGAACTTCACGGAGCGACTTTGCATCGTACTTTATCGGTCTGCCCTGGAAAAGCACTTCCCCTTGCCTGGGTTCCAGTATACCGTTCAATAACAGGAACAAGGTTGATTTTCCTGAGCCATTTGGGCCAACGAAGGCTATCCTCTTGCCTTTTTCAATTTCGATGTCGATACCGTCAAGTGCCAGTGTCCCGTCCGGGTATTCATACTTCAGGTTACGTGTTTCAAGAATAAACATGTTTTTTCTTCATACTATAGTGATGTTTTTCGTGGCAAAGGAAATTGTAATTATTGAAATAATGTAAATTGAGGTGAGTACCAATTCAAAGGCTTTAACTGGTTTTTTAGAGGAAAACATAGCCAGTTTCCCGTCATAGCACCTGGAGTCCATTGCTATATATAGTCTTTCTCCCTGTTCCCACGACCTGATGAACAGGGTGCCTGCCAGCATGGCAGTAGAATGCAGCGAACTCATCAGATCCTTATAACCCAGCCTTACTGTCTGGGCGAATTTTATACTCACTGCCACTTCCAGCAGGACAAAGATATAACGGTATATCAGCATTGAGAGTTCAATGACAACATCCGGTACCCTGGATGTCTTGAGCACTGAAAAAAGTTCGACCATGGGTGTTGAGAGTGCAAGAAAGAACAGGCAGCACATTCCGCTAAGCGTTCTCGCCATCACCAGGACCGCCATATTCAACCCCTGGCTGCGAATCGCAAGATTAACCCCAAGTGTGTCAATGGATGCAATTTCATATCCTGTGCCAAAGAAGAATAGTATGACAATGGACCCGGTGGCTGCAAAACCCAGAGGCAGGGCTATCAGCTTTAAATAAAATTTCACCGGGACCTTGGCCAGGAAAACCGCTGCAAAACCCATACACACAGCTATGAACAGGGGTGTTACCGGTGATGCAGCCGATACGCCGCCAAGCACCCCTGCGGCAACCACGGTGAGTTTTATCCAGTTGTTGCTGTGCCGCAGTGGGCTTGACAGTGCATAGTCATCCAGCAGGTTATTCATGTTTTTTTCACTTGTTTTGAAAGTGAATTACATTGGCTGTTTTTTACCCTTGTAATATCCGAAGAAGTATCCTATGACCAGTGCCCCAATTGCGGCCTGGAGTGAAAAGAGTAGGCTTTCTATCTCGCCGCTGGGAGGTTCCCAGATGGGGTCTGCTATAGGTTCATAGGTGCCGCCTGTCAATTCATCTATTACACCCTCTGCCTCGCCATCCGCACCGCCATATTCTGAATCGGTTGTGGAAGACATATAGAGGAACTGGGCAGTGAATACTAATATTATAACAGCTACGATGATTTCCAGTTTCATGTTGTCATCTCCTTGATCTTGCGCAACCCGGTCTCGCTTAAAACATTAAGTTTTATCAGTACATCGCTTTTGACCTGGATCACATACTTGAATATCAACACAGTAATGGCTCCTTCAATTATAGCCAGCGGAACCTGTGTTAATGCAAAGATGGTTGCAAAGGCTTTGAATGATGTAAGTACGCCCCCGATTTGCGCCGGGAATGCCAGGGCCAGTTCAATTGAGGTGACTACGTAGGTGGCCAGGTCTCCAAGTGCGCATGCCAGGAACACGGCGATATAAAAATTAAGTCCGGCCTTTGTGCATGCCTTGTAGATTATAAATGCAATAACAGGACCTGCGATTCCCATGGAGAATACATTGGCTCCCAGTGTGGTCAGGCCGCCGTGGGCCAGGAACAGGGCCTGGTATAGCAGCACGATCAACCCGAGTACGGCTGATATGGCAGGTCCGAATAATATGGCTGCCAAACCTGTACCTGTGGGATGGGAACAGCTTCCTGTCACAGAGGGTAATTTGAGTGAGGATAGGATGAATATGTATGCTCCGGCCACAGCCAGTAGTGGCAATAGGTCACGTTTGTCCTTGATCAGTTCATTCAGTTTGTAGATACCGTAAATTATTACGGGCAGTGATATGGCAAACCATATTTGCCACCATGGCCCTGGTAAAAAACCTTCCATAACATGCATAAGTTTCACCTGTTGTATTTCTTGTTATAACTAAAGTTGATTGGTGTTATAACAAGTTCACTTGATTTAATATATCATATATAAGGATTGTTAAATGGTTAATGCTTAAGCGAGTTGTGCAAAAGTCACAATGTGTCTATACAAATAATTATTATTATTATTATTTATATATTAGTATATATTTAAATTAGTTGAATCCTAAGAAATTTGAATATTGTATAGAGTCGGTGGCTGAGAAACGACAGGTCATGCTCGGGCAGTTTTATGTACAAAACCAATGATTTTCGAAATGTGGTGGCGAAAAATACGTTTATGTGCAATAACAATTAAAAATATAAGCAAGCCAGTGAGAGAGTTTATAAAGTAAGTATTGAATTAAGGCCTATCAAGTTGGTGATCTACACAAATTGTCTGTCAAATTTACAAACTTATTTTATGGCAGTTCCTAAGTTTGTTTACCTATTCAATGCCATTTCTACTTCTTCTTGCCGAACATTTTTTTCATGGAGGTATCCATATTCTTTCTCCCATCTCCTGTAGCTGCCTTTCGGATTCTTCCAAGTACTGTTTTTGGTCCTTTCTTTGTAATGGTATCACATCCTTGACATTAATTTATTTATACTGACTGCTTATGATTATTGCATATTGAAATGCAGACATTTAAAAATTTCGTTGTATCTTCCTGCGAATATAGAGGAATTATTACGTGATCATTCAGACGAAAAGGACATTATTCAAAAAATTATTGAAACAAAAATGGCTGCTATTAGTGGTAATTTTTCAGTTTTAGCATATACATTTGCTTTATGTGCATTCATTGCCACAGTAATATTAAATCTATTTTATTCTAATTTTTTTAATAACCAAGTAAATAATAATGTATCCTCAGGTCGTCAGTAAGTTCTGGAGGGAATGCCCCTACAAGAAAATATCAATTTCGCCATCAATAGAGCTTGTAGATGGGTGTTGCTAATCTATTCAGGTATTAAGCGTGGGATAGGTAAGTTCAAATGGAATCTAATAAATCAGTCTTGATACACACTCTTACGATGCTTGCAGTGAAGCAATATTAGGATAAATTCTTGGTCACAAACTTCATAACGTATTCGATAGTTGCCAATTCGGATACGGTACTAATTCTCATATCCTTTCAGTTTGATACACCCATGCGGACGTGGGGTACTCCTCCAACATCTTTATCTTCTTAATAATTTTGTCATAGACAGGATCAGGTAGGCCATCTAGTTACTTCTGTACTGGCTTTGGGATTAAAACCCGGTAGTTCATCAGTTTTTCCTGTGCCTCTGAGCGATGTATTCATCGATAGTCACATAGTCTCCTACCTGATACGCATTGCGAGCTTCCTGAATCTCAGCTTGCACAATCGGGTCTTCTTCCCATGTCTTTTCCTCAGCATGCGCCATCTGTTCATCCAGCAGCTCCCAAAGCCGGAATTTGTCCTTCATACGTAATTTTGTAATAGATTTAACTAATGATTCGAAAGGTATTAATAATTCTACACTTTCTTCAGTCATAATCTTGCTCCTTTTAAGAGACCTTTACAATTTGTGTTGGTGAATTTAATAAAACCACAGATAAACACAGATGAACACAGATTTTCAGACAGCTTATCCGCGTTTATCGGCATTCATCTGCAGTTAGTTTGATAATATTAACATGTAATGTAACGGTCTCCCTTTTAATCTCCACTATGAGATTCGTCTGCAATAATACTTTTGTGCACACGTTTGGGTTGTGTAGGATTTGATGTATAAAAGGTAGCGATGTTTATCGAAAGATTCTTTAGGTACTGCCTTTAGGTGAATCCAGAACAGGACTGAAAATTTCTACCACCTCCGACCCCGCCGCCTCCGCCTCTTATCATCCATCCAATATATCCAGTCCCTGCTCCTGTGCCTCTCACTCAAACGCTGTGCCAGTCCGACCTCCTCCTTCTGTCAGTACACCGCGCCGCGCATCTACCCCCAGCGCATCCTCAAATCCGCGTTTCAATGCCCCTTTCACATGATCGACATCATACCCAGCGCCATCCAGAAGTTCAGAGAGTGTGATCATCCCGTCCCGTGCTCGCTCTACTCCCTCTGACAGGTTCATTGTGGGGTTCTTAAGCACCCTGTCCATCTTGTCAAAACTAAAATCCAGCAGGAAACTGCCGTTGACAAGCACCGCGCCGTTAAACCTCCCCTGTGCATTCCCTGATATCTTGCGCCCTTGTGAATACACTGCATTTCGCGCGGGTTCGAGCTTGCCGTCAAACCCGAGCGCCTTTAGCGTGTTTATCGTTTCTGATTCAGGCGTGCTGTTGTGGATCTGCACTGATGGGATTTGCATGCCATGAAATGCTGTGGATCTTGCTGGTGTCAGCAGGCTTCGGTATTTCGAGTCAATCTGATAAGTTCAGCTTCTGCCATAATCCTTCGCTTCAGATGGGGATGCAGCCAGAAATCGTAGTATTCCAGATCTTCCAGCAATCGCTTAAATTCGATAAAGGATATCAACTCGACATCATACGCCTGTAGAATTATTCCAATCGTGCCCACCATATCAAATCCAAGTGCTTTTGCAAAGATGCGTGCCCCTGAATCATCCAGCAACAATAAGTTAAAGCGGTGCCCCATTGCAAGCACCTCAGATTCACCCTGATGGATACCCGGATCGCGAGAATATCTTTCTGCTAAATCATGTTCCTCTGTTTCCGGTTCTTCGACAACTATCCATCCGAGATCGACGGCATCTTCTACTTCCATGGCACTTGCAAATCCATCCGGAAGGTCCTTCCCACGGAGTATCTCATCCACCACAGCAGCAGGAACAGAGACGGTCTCAAACATATCGCGCAAAAGCTCCAATTGACCTATTTTAGATAGATAAATCAAAGGAGACGTATTAGATATCACTTTTAAGTTTCTTAAGCGTCTTAACGTCTGTTTCAAAATCTTCCACTCCATACTGGAGAGGCACGCTATGCTCTTTTATCTCAGCCATTATCTCATAGAGGCTGATGTCAGCCATCTGAGCAGCCTTCCAGATCGAAACTTTCTTCTCAGCGTACAATCGGACGGACCGCTTTATAAGTTCCGTCCGCAGCCCATCCTCGATGAGATGGGTGAGCAGCGCCGATGTGGCGATGTGGGACTCCTCTGCGAGCTCATCGATGATTGCAGCAGTACGTTCCTTGAGCTCTGTTTCCACGGCTTTCAAGATGAGGTCACCTCTGATACAGGGAAGTATGGTCTACTCTCTGGCGATATAAAGCTCATGGTAGTCAGTATAGCATCATGCTTACAATAATCTTTCGTAGAAACTTGCATACACCATCGACTTTCTGGTGAGATCCTCCTGATAACTGATGCGAGTATACAGCTATCCTGGTATCTGCAGCTGAGATATCCAAACGTTCCAACCTGCCCCACAAATCCCTCTGACTACGCGACTCATCCCGACCCCGCCGCCCTCGTCGCGGGCGATCACGAAGAACAGGATCTGGTCTTCATCACAGAACCCACACCCTCCGCCGAGCACCCGCCGTACCACCTGGATACCGTTGGCTGCGCAGTAGTCCTCGTGTACCTCATCTTCCACGTACTGGTGGTATCCGAGATAGACGGCAGGGGTTTTGGCGCGCCGGAACAGGATAGTATCGTCAACTTTGCCGCTGCCGACATGTTTTGCGATGGATTCGAACAGGGCTGCGCTGTAGTGGCCGTCTGTCATGTCGGTGTCGATGAATCTCCAGGTCATGTTTTCACGTGGGTAATTAGGATTTGCAGAATATGAATTGAAACTACTATTTCATAAACGATTGTCTGCAATCAAACTCACTGAAAAATGATTAGAAGAGGTGTACCTTCACGCCTCTTTCTTCCCAGCCTTCTTCGTCGCCTTTGCAGCCACCTGCTCGGCAAATACGTTCAATAGATTCATCAACTTCTCGTACTGTGCAGTCTCGATATGAGAGTACCTGATAGGCTTTTTGTGCTCCTTCGTAGCCTTCTTCAGTTTGCTGTACAGGTTCCTGGACCTTGCGGTCAATCTGATAATTTTGTCCCAAGGCCATAAATATAGAATGTTATAAATAGTATTGTAAAATAGTAAAGTAAATATAAGGTGTTACGTGGATATATTTTATGATGGGTAAGGAGTTAATTATTTTGAGGTTTGGTCATATTTATCATAGCTTATTAACCCCAATTAAGTTTAATAGATAATAGAGGGGATGAAATAAAAATGGAATCTTGCTTAGTTAAAAATAAAGACAAATTAGAATTTATTGATGATAATTTGTTGGAATCAATATCAAATATTACAGATTTGAGTAAAACAGATATTAGAAATTTGGATATTGAAGATATTGAAAAACATATCGGAGTAAATCCCAAACCTAGCAAGGTTTTTTTTAAATGGGAAAATGCAGAAAAAGAGGGTTGGCAAAACCTGAAATTCGTTGATGAAAACGAATTTACCAAACGTGAAAAGCGGATGGATAAAGAGTTAAGGCAACTCTGAGGTGCATTGTTGACATCAAACGTACCTCTATCTCCCATAGTACTCTCTACATTAAGAGAAATTATGGGGCATCCCTATCACCTCTCTCGTGATGCTATTATATATTCTGAAGTTGTTACAGGAGAATTAAATTATAAAGGCATGGGTGAATTGCGAGATGTTTTGGAGCATTTACAGAGAGCTATTAATACAAATAATGAAGAAGAGGCTTTGAATGATTTAACTGAAGCATATGAACATATGCGTAGGGCGGCTGTGGAAAGTGTTCAAAGAGCAGCAACAAAAGAATATTTTGAGACATTGGAAACAATAAGAATACCTTCCTTAGCGTTTAAGGCTGCTTTTTTGGAGGTTCCTGACAAAGGTAAAGTTAGAGAACTTAGAATGGATGCAATGGAAAAAATTGCCAAAGGGCGTTCTAATAAAGCTGATAAAGATAAGTGGGAAAATTCAATAGAAGATTTCAAAAGTGCTATAGAAAATTGTTTTGAATTAAAAGATATGTTCCCATCTGATATTGAGGTTAAATATAGAATTTTGACTATATTATTTGGATTAATAACTATAATTTCATTGATATATGCTTATATTAAATGATTCAATACTTCCAATGCTAATTTTTTGCAATAATGGTAAATTTGCTTTTTTAGTTTTAAGATGATGCCAATATAGCCATCCCACAGTGATGGTATATTCTGAATAAATGTATCGAGCCTGTATATATCGATTTTTCCGTATTAATCCCAGATTATGATCATATATCTTGTGTGCCGGGATATACATTTCAACCACTTCCCGGCAAGAGCCCACAGAGATGTGATAGCAACTTGGAGCCCACTGATAGTCACCGCACCATTCCTTCAAATAGGGAAACTCCTTCCTAATACTACTTTGTCAGATTAAACACCCATTCCAGCGCTTGATGTTGGTTTTGTTTTTCAAACGTTTTAAAGTAATGCCACCGCCCGATGTTGATTTGTTTGTAATGTGACAAAGTAGAACTAAGCACCCTGCTACATTTACCTTTGATCATCCTTGATAATATAACTTACGTAATATTTTGGAGAACATGATGCCCGATCCCGGCCCACCCCATCTCTACCGCTCCCGAGCCACCCGCCTCCGCCTCTTATCATCCATCCGGTATATCCAGTCCCTGCTCCTGTGCTTTTCACTCAAACGCCATGCCAGTTCGATCTCCGCCCCCGTCAGTACACTGTGCCGCGCTTCTATCCCCAGCGCATCCCCAAATCCGCGTTTCAATGCCCCTTTCACATGATCGATATCATAACCAGCGCCATCCAGAAGCTCAGAGAGCGTGATCATCCCGTCCCGTGCACGCTCTACACCCTCTGCCAGGTTCTTTGTGGGGATTCTTAAGCACCCTGTCCATCTCGTCAAAACCAAAATCCAGCAGGAAACTGCCGTTCACCAGCACCGCACCGTCAAACCTTCCCTGTGCATTCCCTGATATCTTGCGCCCCTGTGAATACACTGCATTTCGCGCGGGTTC
>DAOUWY010000276.1 GCA_030666885.1 Methanosarcinales archaeon | reverse complement strand
TTGTTTGCTTTTTTTTCCATTTAAAAAAGTAATAGATCTCATTTTTGTTAAGATTTTAAAATACCGGACAGACACTATATGCCATAAAACGTTCATAAAATTCTTCGAATAACATGCACAAAAAGACGAAAGAAACCAAGGGTACTTTCATGCTAAATAACTGCAAAACAGCTTCTACTGCTCTGACCTGATATATTCCACAATTGCGTATGCCATATCATTCGTGGATGCCGAACCGCCAAGGTCAGCAGTTCTTAAACCATTCTGAAGTGCATTGTCAACTGCTGATTGTACCAGTTCAGCTTTTTCAAATTCCTCCGCCCATTCCAGCATCATTTTTACACTCAATATGGCTGCCAGTGGATTGGCTATGCCCTTGCCTGCAATGTCGGGTGCCGAGCCATGTACAGGTTCAAATAAGGCATACTTATCACCAATATTGGCACTGGGGCACAAGCCGAGACTGCCAACCAGTGCTGCGCAAAGATCACTGAGTATATCCCCGAACAGGTTGGTGGTTACAACCACGTCATATCTTCCAGGGTTAAGGACCAAACTGTAAGCCATGGTATCCACCAGCATATCATCATAGTGTACTCCGTTTTCATTAGCCACTTCAATACAAAGCTCCTTGAAAAAGCCACATGACTTCAGTATATTGGCCTTGTGGACGATGGTTATTCTATTCCCTCTCTCCTTTGCCAGCTTGCATGCAGTCTTTGCAATACGAATGCAACCCTTCCTGGTCACCACACGAGTACTGCAGACCCTGTTTTGGTTCACATCTTCTATGCCCGCATAAAGTCCTTCGGTATTTTCCCTGGCAATAATGATATCAAATGGTCCCGGGGGCTGGCAGGAATCCATTGTAATACCCAACGACCTGAACGGCCTGATATTGGCATACAGGTCTAGTTCCTGCCTTATACGCAGCAGGACACTCTGGTAATTCGGGTCATTTGGTGTGGTAATGGCCCCGAACAGGATGCAGTCGCAGCTACGCATTAATTCCAGGTCATCATCATCCATTGCCAGACCGGTGCGCTCCCATTTACCATATCCGACTTCCACAGGCACCTGTTCAAAATCCAGGTTAACAGCGTTCAATACATCGACAGCAGCAGGAATTACTTCCTTTCCTATACCGTCACCCTCAATTACTGCCACTTTCATTAAAGTCATCATCCAGTCTGCTTACCAACAGCCGTATAGCATCTACAATATCATATTCTGATGCTCCCCAGTGAACTACCACACCATCATGGCCGTTGATGTTGATAAGTCCGGTCTTCTTTGTCTGGCAGCATCGTGTAATAAAAGGTTTTGAAGGTTTGACAAATTCAGTCCTGAGCGGACACATGTTGATTTGCTTGTAAGTATGATCAGGGAACCTGAGTTCAAATAGCTCCCTGGATATATCGCAGCCTACCAACAGCGAACCATCTTCAATGTCATCGTCAGAGTCAAGGTACTTGCCGTTTAATTCAGATGCAGTACAGGGGTAAACTATTTTATCTCCTTTGAACTGCCGTATATCAATGAATGTTCTTTCAAAGATAATATTCAATTCACCCAGGATACCACTATCCACAAGACGCTGGATGGCAAATGACAACCAGGGAGGTTCGGGCGGGATGACATCGATGATCTCGATCTTTATGACATCCAGCATTGTGGGTTTGTGTACAAAAGTTATGTGTTTGTCCCTGCCTGTGAAGATCACTGTATTCACCGGACCTTTACAATCCTCAATTGCCAGTAGTATTAATTTGGTCCTGTTATGGGCATCATGTTCTGTCTTGTGTATTGTTACCTCTTCACCTTCTGCAATTATCTCCAGCGTTGTGGGTCTTGTAAGCAGGGTGTCAGTAGGTTCGGTTTCTACCGTTATTATTTTGATATTTCCGTTAGGTAGATAAGCTACCATGTATTTTGTTGCAAAATAGATCGGAGCTTTTTTTTCCCATTTTTCTATGGGGTCCTCATATGAGATTCCTACCACTTTGTAATCTTCCGGAAATACCATCATTGTACTATTCCAACCTTTTATTTGCCTGTTTTTTCCTGTGTGCGACAAGGCCGCCGTCGGATAGTATCTCCTGCAGGAAATCGGGAAGTTTTGTACCTTGATAGTCCTTCCCGTTGCACATAACCCTGCCCTGCCCCAGATCGACGGTGCATATATCGCCCTGTTCGCACTGGACATCTGCCTCGATGATTGGGAGACCTACATTGATGGCGTTACGGAAGAATATCCTGGCAAACGACCTGGCCACTACACATGATATGCCGGCATATTTCAAAGCAAGGGGGGCCTGTTCCCGTGAGGAACCACACCCGAAATTCTCACCTGCAACTATTATGTCACCAAGACTTACTTTTTTTGAAAAACCAGGGTCAATGCCTTCCATGGCATGTTCTGCGAATACATTCATGTCTGTGGTGCGCAGGTATTTCCCTGGGATTATCACATCAGTATCGACGTGGTCGGCAAATTTCCAAACTTTGCCGGAAATATTCGGGTTCATTAAATCACTGATGTCGATATTATACATGCAGTATTATATATTTTTGTACTTGTCTGTGGAGTGTTTAAATTTTTTTGGTCTTTTGAACTATAACGAACCGTAGATGAACGCAAATGAACGCAGATTTCGTATGCATTATCCGCGTGTATCTGTGGTTGATATTGAAATAATTCCCACTATCCACCGCCATCTTCGGATCCCCTGCCGCCTTAACTCTGCCTGGGTGCCTCCTCCCGCTCTGCTCCACCCGCCTTTTAAGTTGTGGGGGCTGGCCCTTTCAGTGTCTGGGATCATAGGCTGCTGTCGATACCTTACTGTGGATTCCAGGCCTGGGAGGATGGGTTTCTATGAGAGGCCGGGGTTTTAGGGTGGTGGTGAAGTACATAAGGACGCGGGAGTATGCATAAAAGGACGAGTCGCACTGCACAATCATTTGTACTTTAGCCAGGGCGGGGGGATGGGGCTTCATCAGGAGAATGTTTTCCAGTCTACGCGGAATCCATGTGTCATCGGTTAAGAGTAATATTGTGATAGAAC
>DAOUWY010000144.1 GCA_030666885.1 Methanosarcinales archaeon | reverse complement strand
TGCCAATATCCAACCAGTGTTTGTCACTTCACCCCTTCAGCAAACAGATCAAACAACTTCCTCTTCTTCCCGTACTTCGCT
Organism: Methanosarcinales archaeon; assembly: GCA_030666885.1. Classification (GTDB taxonomy): domain Archaea; phylum Halobacteriota; class Methanosarcinia; order Methanosarcinales; family Methanocomedenaceae; genus Methanocomedens_A. The sequence goes on along the minus strand of DAOUWY010000144.1, from coordinate 5,529 downwards.
ATTTCCATATGCGAATAGCGTATAGGCTTCTTAGGCTGCCAAGTCTCCTCCCCCAACACTTTGTGAAGATTATTATCCTGATTTTTGAAGTGGATACGATAAATTCTTAAGTCAAAATGCTAATTTGATAGTTTCAAGTTAGATATTGCCTCTTTTATATTCTATTAGCATCCCGGATATAACATTTTTATCCGATGTGGTCATCTAAACCCAGAGATGAACCTGAAAATGAAATATGTTGTACTCCTGTGCGATGGCATGGCAGATTACTCCCTGGACGAACTTGACAATAAGACACCCCTGCAATTTGCCCATACACCCAACATGGACTATATAGCAAGGGATGGGGTCTGCGGACAGGCAGTCACTGTTCCACCCGATATGCCGCCCGGCTCTGATGTTGCAAACCTCTCCATCCTGGGCTATGACCCGGCTAAATACTATTCCGGCAGGGGGCCCCTGGAAGCGGCCAGTATGGGGGTGAAACTGGGACCTGACGACATTGCCTTTCGATGTAATATTATAACTGAAAAGGACGGGATAATCGAAGATTACAGTGCCGGTCATATCTCCACAGAGGAAGCCGGGGAGCTCATAAAGGAAGTAGACGAGCATCTTGGCAGTAATGGAGTGAAATTCTATCCCGGTATCAGCTACCGCCACCTGCTGGTACTTTCAGGCGGTCGGGGACTGGATGCACAGTGTACACCTCCCCACGACCAGGTAGGACAAAAAGTACAGGATTTCCTGCCAGGCGGTCAGGACTCGGAACTGCTCACCCGGCTTATCATGGATTCAAAGCCGCTGCTGGAGGGGCATGAAGTTAACCAGGCCCGGGCAAATGAAAGTAAAAATACGGGCAACATGATCTGGCCGTGGGCCCAGGGTAAGGCTGTGTCCATGCCTACATTCAAGGAATTGTACAATATTGGCGGGGCCATGATCTCGGCAGTGGACCTGCTTAAAGGACTTGGAGTCTGCGCCGGACTGGAAGTGATCGATGTGCCAGGGGCTACCGGTTACCTGGACACTAATTATAAAGGTAAGGCAGAGGCTGCACTCAATGCACTGGAATCGGATGATTTCGTTTATGTGCATGTAGAGGCCGCAGACGAGGCGTCACATATTGGTGATATTGATGCAAAGATCAAGGCACTGGAAGATTTCGACCGCAAGGTCGCGGGACTCATCCTTGACGGACTGGCTGCTTTTGATGATTATAAAGTACTGTTGATGCCTGACCACAGGACTCCCATTCCTGTCAGGACCCACACACATGACCCGGTACCCTTTGCTGTACTTTCAAGTAACGGCAATAAGGATGATGTTACTGAATACAATGAATTCTCTGTAGAAGCGGGTTCACTGGGAATGGTGAAGGGGCACAGGATCATGAATTATCTTGTAAACGGTGTTTTCTGAGTATTTAAAAAGGTTAGGTTTTTTTATTCATATGCCCCACTGCCGTGTCCCAGTAATGCCTGGCAGCCTCACGGATTGCCTCGATTTCACCAGGCTTCAACTCCCGCACTACCTTTCCGGGACTGCCTAAGATGAGGCTGCCCGGCGGGAAGGTCTTTCCCTCAGTGATCAGCGTCCCTGCACCCACAAGACAGCCGTCCCCCAGGGTTGCCCTGTTCATCACAATCGACCCCATACCGATCATGCAGCCATCACCGATGGTGCACCCGTGGAGAATGGCACCGTGACCAACTACGCAGTACCCGCCTATCCTTGCAACATTGTCAGGGCCGGCATGCACAGTGCAGTTGTCCTGGATATTTGTCCATGGACCGATATGAATTGGACATGGGTCACCCCTGACCACAGCATTGGACCAGATGCTGACATGACCACCCAGTTCCACATCCCCGATAACCGCACCCAGCGGGTCGATATAGATGGGATCACCCAGCTTCGGGAATAATCCCTGGTATTCCCTTATTCTGTCCTCCATTGTAACCAACCTTACCAGTTACCTATTCTCTCAATAACGATTCCACTGCCATTTCAATACTCTGGAGTGAGTTGTGGGCAGGATTCCAGCCCAGTGCCTTTAATTTATCGATGGACAGCAGCATGAACTTCACGTCTCCTTTCCATCCTGCACCACCGTCCACCCCGCCTGTGAACCTGTATTCCACATCACTGTACCCCATCTTTTGGGTAACGATATCTGCAATGCCTACCACGTCGATGGAATCCTCTGACCCGATATTGAAAATATTGACGGTATCGTCAGAATGTTCCACTCCGAACACCATGGCATCCACACAGTCACCCACATCCAGGTACGATTTCTTTTGTCTGCCCGAGCCCAGTATCTCCAATGTGAACGGCTCCACCCGCAGTTTGTTAATGAAATCTACAAGTACTCCGTGGGAGCCCCTGCTGCCTACAATGTTGGCAAAACGGTAGAGCCAAGCTTTCATGTTAAAAGTATGACAGTACGAGGATATCAATGCCTCACATGCCAGTTTCGATGCGCCGTACAGGGATATTGGTACCTGGGGTCCGTAATCCTCTGGTGTGGGCATTATGCTGGCAGCCCCGTACACTGTGGATGTGGATGTAAATACTAACTGCCCGGCCCCTGCCAGTCTCATGGCTTCAAGCAGGTTGTAGGTGGCAAGGATGTTCTGTTCAAGGTGAACTTTTGTGTCTTTGGCCCCCAGCCTCACGTCAGGGTTGGCGGCCAGGTGGAACACCATATCTATGCCATCAAGGGCAGAGGTGATGGTGTCGGGTTCCATCAAGTCACCTTCGATCAATTCGAAATTGTCATTATCCATATGGTGCTGTATGAATTCCATCCTGCCGGAACTCAGGTTATCAAGTACGGTGACCCTGTTTTGTTTTATGAGATAATCTACAACGTGACTGCCGATAAAGCCTGCGCCACCGGTTATTAGTATATGTTTGTTGGTTAATTTCATAGTATTAGTTACCAGTTATGCGGGAATATTCTTTAACTGTATTATATTTATCTTGGAATTAGTACCAATATACTTGTAGTGTTGCTTTCCGATTTAAAATAATGCCGGTTACCCTTAGATTTGAAGTGGATACCATAAAAGGTTAATATATATAGTGAGTGTACACTACACATAGAGGCTGTCCAACAATTGCTTTCAGTAACAAATCTCTTGCTTCTTTTCGATTTAAAGCTCCAATCTTCCCCTTTTTTATTTGGATTTTGAATTACCGGACAGCCTCAATGTTCCCGGAATTGGGAATGTTGAGATTATAGATGGCATTGTACAGTATTGTACAGCATTGTACCGCATTGGCCATGCAAGGCAGTATAAGTGAATTTTGTCCCAAGGCCACCTATTATATGGGAAAAAATGTGGATGACCAAAAAAGTGCTTTATACAATGTCCAATGTCATATATGTCATATAATAGTATTTTATGATTAGTGGAGGATTTTGAAAAAATGAGGAACATTACTTCCAGACAAATGGATGCGCTGGATACTAACTGTGCGCAACTTGGCCTGATCCCGCTTCAGTTAATGGAGAATGCAGGTTCTGCAGTTTCGGCAGAAGTTATGAACCTTCCCAGCAGGGAGCGTGTACTGGTAGTGGCTGGCCGCGGTAACAATGGCGGGGACGGATTTGTAGCTGCCAGGCACCTGATAGGCTATGAGGTTACGGTATTGCTCCTTGGAAGGTCGGATGAGATCAAGACCAGGGAAGCTGCCCGGAACTTTTCTATTCTTAAAAGGACAGGTATACCTGTAATTGAAGTAACTGATGCATCCGGACTTAAACCTGAATATTTCTCAGAATGTGACGTGATCGTGGATGCCGTATTCGGCACTGGTATCAAAGGCCAGATCAGGGAGCCTGAAAACACTGCCATTGACCTGATAAACGATTCAAAAGCAAAAGTAGTGTCTGTGGATATCCCCTCAGGTATGGACCCTGACGGCGGTCGGTTCGAAAAGGCAGTATACGCTGATGTGACCACTACTTTCTATTTGCCAAAGCCGGGTTTGATAATGGTGGACAACCAGGACTATGTGGGCGAGATTGCAGTGGCGGATATTGGCATCCCACCGGAAGCAGAAACTATAGTGGGTATAGGTGATGTGAAACTGGTGAGCGGGCGCGGTCATGACAGCCATAAAGGCGATGGTGGTCGTGTGCTGGTGATCGGTGGTGGGGCATACAGTGGTGCACCCGCCCTTGCGGCAATGGCTGCACTTAGAACCGGGGCTGATATTGTAACTGTGGCAGCTCCAGAAAGCGTTTCAAAGATCATTGCATCCTTTTCACCTAACCTGATTGTCAGTAAACTCTCTGAAAAACGATTGCACCAAAAGGATATTCCGGTACTGGAAGAACTGATAAAAGCCCATGATGTGGTTGTGATAGGCATGGGACTGGGCCGGAATGATAAGACGGATGCGGCTGTACGTGACATCCTGCGGCTGTGTGATAAGGTCGTGGTTGATGCCGACGCACTGGCTGCCCTTGAAAAGCCACTGGAACAGTATGGCTGTAATATGATAATAACACCTCACGCTGGTGAATTCAGGAATTTATGTGGTGAAGAGATACCTGTTGACCGGGATGCACGAATTGGTCTTGTTAATCGTTTCTCCCGGGAGAACGGTGTTGTTACCCTGATGAAAAGCCCTGAAGATATTATCTCTAACGGCCAGGCCAACAGGGTCAACATCACAGGCAATCCGGGCATGACAGTTGGCGGCACCGGGGATGTGCTGGCTGGTATCACGGGGGCACTGTTCGCCGGATACACAGGTATCGAAGCTGCGGTAGCCTCAGCATACATCTGCGGACGATCAGGCGATATACTGTATGATGAACTGGGGCTCGGGCTTACGGCAACCGATGTGATAGACTGTATCCCGGCTGCTATGAAGATTTGAAAAGGAGGTTAGATAATGAGGGAATTGTTAGTAGAACTGGAACGCAACCGGGTGAGGCTGGTGGTACGGCATGATGAGGATGAGACTGTACTGAAACTGAACCTGGAAGAGGCAGAGGCACTTTCTGCCGACCTGGCAAATGCACTTAAGGATTACCAGCAGCGAAAGCAAATCAGGATCGATTGAAAGTATAGAATGAAATGACTGATTGAAAAAATTGATCAAAAGGACAGATTGAACATGGACGGGACTTTTACACACATACATGAAGGCCGGGCCAGGATGGTGGATATTAGCGAAAAGGGCGAGTCCACCAGGCGAGCCGTGGCTTCGGGATATATCCGGCTTAAAACCGCCACTATTGAGGCGATAAGGAGCCGTACTGTTGAAAAGGGCAGCGTGCTGGATACTGCGAGGATTGCGGCGGTGCAGGCTGTGAAGCGCACCTGGGATACAATACCCATGTGCCACCAGATACCTATCACCCATGTGGATGTGGACTTTGATCTGGGTGATGACAGGGTGAGTGCTGTTGTTGAGGTGCGCTCGGTGGGCAAGACCGGGGTTGAGATGGAAGCGCTGCACGGGGTTTCTGTGGGGTTGTTGACTGTGTGGGATATGGTGAAGTCT
>DAOUWY010000367.1 GCA_030666885.1 Methanosarcinales archaeon | reverse complement strand
TTCTGTATACGACTGTGCTTGCTCCTGAGTGACTTCCAGAACCAACTGAATAGCTTCTTTAATATTTTCCAAAGCTTCTATCTTGGTATCTCCTTCACTTATTGCGGCAGGAAGTTCAAGACATTGAACAGTATATCCCCCTTCATCTGATTCTTCAAGTTTTACTGTAAATTGCATGTTCGATAATTGGATTTGTAATTATTTAAATATTGCACAAAGGATATATTCCTAAAAAAAATTTACATTCTATTTTGTTGACAATTTGAGCGATTTTTAAAAGAAACGAAAAATGAGATTCTATTTCATTTACCTTAACGAGAATGAATCCTCCATTCCGTAGTTTCCTGTGTACTTTGGGCAAATGTCCCAGGCCTATGTATGGCGATTTTGAGATAGATCTGGCCCTGGAAATGATGGAACTTTCTGTTTATCGCGATCGGCAACTACACTCACTGAGCCGGGGCCAGAGGCAGAGCCAGAGGTTGGCGGTTGCTTCCATACTGTCCATGGAACCTGGTATTATCGTGCTGGATGAACCTACTACCGAGCAGGACTGGGGACACCTGAACAAGTTCCTTGTCCGGATGAAGATGTTGAACGAGGCTGGAAAAACGATAAGCCTGATAAGCCATGACATGGGTGTGGTGGCAGATAAAAGAAAATCGTAGATTAACACAGATTAACGCAAATTTTCAGGTGGTATATCCGTTTTTATCCGCGTTCACCTGCGGTTAGTTTGATTGTACCAACATGTAATGTAACGGTCTCCACAAAAACCCGCCCTGTCCTCTTTAAAGTCGACCATCTCATGACCCTCTGCAATGAACTGGAGGCGGGGCTGGTGCAAGCGCAGACCGAGGGCGGGAAATTGATGGAGGCTGTTGTGCATCATGTACTGGCGGGGTGATGTGGGAATCTTCAGGGCGCCAGGGTGGGGTGTGGAGAGGGCTGGACTCATTTCAATATTAGCCTCTGAGATTACAGAGACCACAGAGAAAAGCAATAATGTTCTGTGTCCTTAATAGTTATATATCACAAATAATATATTTTAATTGTTGCCGGCAGCTAACCAACATAGCATCCACTTCGCACCACCAGACCCCCATGCATCTACGTGGCGCCATAAAAGCGCCTGCCAATCCCCACAACTTAAAGGGCGGGCAAAGAGCAGAGCGGGAGTAAAATGTGCACCTGACAGTGAAGCGATCCGGGGCGTCAGGAGAGCCGAATAAGAGATGGGGGCTTGCAATCCCAGCCGTGCCACACCGTATTGAAAAACGGCGCATCATTTACTTCTTAATGGTTGGTATTCCTAATATTTCTTCCATCCCGGTAGGTCCATCAAAAGTACAATAAGCCATCCATCCATTTGTCCCAGCTTTAAAGGGTCCGTGCTCGTTGGCTGAAGGATTAATAAAATACGAATCAGGCCCATACTTCTTGCCCTTTAATTCAATCTCGCCCTTTAAACCCAAGCACTGTTCTATCGAAGGATGATCATGCTGCGGCAATTCAGCACCTGGCTCCATTTTAATCAAAAGACCACAGGTGCCGGTTTCTTCATTTCGTCCTAGAAATTTTGCACTGCAACCCTGGAATGGAAGTTTGATCCATTCAAGGGATTCAATATCTTTATCACTTATCACTATTTCTTCCAATTTCTTTACCACCCATTACTTTTTTCATTATCTTACTACTTATTTAGCATGAAAGTACCCTTGGGTTCTTTCATATTTTTGTGCATGTTATTCGAAGAATTTCATGTACGTTTTAT
>DAOUWY010000161.1 GCA_030666885.1 Methanosarcinales archaeon | reverse complement strand
CCGCACACGACAGAGTAGTTAGAAAAACGGTGGTTGAAGGTGTAGATCTGCTTCCGGATGGCGCGGTATCGGTAGAATTTGATGCCGGGTATTTAAGAGAGATGATCATACCAAAAACATCAGTAGATGAAACGATTCAGGTTGATTGGATAGAAGACGGGCAATTGAAAACCTTTACCACACGGCTTGATGCAGGCATGAACAAAGCGAAACTGTAAGCATGAGGAATAAAAATGACAAATAAGATCGTTTTTGAGAATGTATCAAAGTCTTATGGTAATTTCAAAGCACTGGATGACATTAATCTTGAAATCCCGGAAGGGATGTTTGGTCTTTTAGGACCCAATGGTGCAGGGAAAACAACATTCATGAAGATCCTTGTGACATTGCTTGACCCCAGCAAAGGAAAAGTGCTTATAAATGGTCACGATGCTGCAAATGATAAAATGGATGTACGCAATATCATTGGTTTTTTACCACAGGAATTTTCAATATACCCTCAACTGACAGCTTATGAATTTTTAGAATATATCGCAGGATTGAATGGCATAAAAGATAAATCAAAAATCACTAAAGCCCTTGAGCAGGTAAACCTTCTTGATGTAAAAAACAAAAAAGTTGGCGGTTTTTCAGGCGGTATGAAGCGGCGATTGGGCATTGCGCAGGCCATACTCAAAGAACCGAAAATATTGATTGTTGACGAACCTACTGCCGGCCTGGACCCCGAAGAGCGGATCAGGTTCAGGACATTACTGGTTGAATTAAGCCAAAAAAGAAGCGTCATACTTTCCACCCATATAGTTGAAGATATTTCCAGCACCTGCGAAAATATCGCCTTTATAGTCAGAGGCTCTATGAAATACATTGGCTCAACAGATGTTTTTATCAATAAAGCAAAAGGCAAAGTGAGAGAATTTGTAGTAAGAGATACGAGAGACCTTTCAGCGATCAAACTAAAATACCGGATAATCTCACTCAGGCGTTTTTCCGATCACACTCTTGTAAGAGTGGTGGGTGATTACTCAAGTGAGGATGGGGGAAAAGAAGTAGAACCAAATCTGGAAGAAGCATATGTGTATTTCATGCATGAGGATGATCCAGATGTATGATCAGATACTGGCAGTAGCGAAAACTGAGTGGAGATGCCAGGTAAAAAGCTGGGTTTTCCGGATCGGACTGCTGATAATAATTGGTGTGCCTCTGGTCGTGGATCTTCCATCTTCTGCAGCAGATCTATTGACCACAAAATCGGCAGGCATCTGTTATTCACATGGTATAGTGATGATGGGGTCCTGTTTCATGCCTCTTCTTACGATAACAATATTTTATAAGGACCGGGTAACTTCGATGCCGGTATTGATCTTTTCACAGCCTGTCAGTAAGACCTCTTTTGTTCTTGGAAAATTTTTCGGCATGTTTTCGGTTTATATGACTATAGTCCTGCTTGGAATTCTGCCCTGGATCTCCATCCCTCTATTCTTTGGCGAAATGCCATATTCCCCGATAGTCTTTATCTATTTCCTGCTAATTTTGTCCCTTCCTTCCATGTTTTATTTTGCCTGCCTTTGCTATTTAGTAGAAGTGGGTTTTGGCAAGACAATAGCCACAATATCCATTCCATTGATTTTCTTAATTTTCTGGGAACTGCTGCCAGGCTTTGCCAGCCATATCCTGCCTGACTACATCCTGGGTACCATGGCAGCAGGGTCCCCATTGCCGCCGGATATGCTTCAATTCATTATTATTAACAGGCTGTTCCTCATAATTGCAGGCATTGGGCTGCTGTACATTTCGACGAGGGCATTTTCTTTAAAAAAGTTCATGGGGATGTGACTTGTGAAGGAACTAAAACTAATCCCGCGGTCAATGTGGAACGGATTAATATTCCTGACTGTAATAATAATGGCCGGAAATATTCTTGCCCAGTCAAATGTGACTTGGCAGATGTTCAAGATGGTTTTGATCTTGCTGCCGGTTTTTTTCGCCTCAACAGTACTGAGCAGAGATATTGAATCCGGTTGTGATGCCTTTGTCTTTACATCAAGAACTGCAAAATACAAATTATTTCTGAAGAGATTTTTCCTATTATGGCTGGCTATTGAGTTACTCATTACGCTGATGTATCTCTCAGCGATAATCGCAGGGTTGGAGCATAATTTAAGCGGGCTTCTGATACTGATCATTTATTCTACATTCCTGGGTTTGCTGGGTGCAAGTTCTGCAAACCTATCAGGGAATTCAATGATAGCTTACTCTGTACCCCTTGCATACTGGATGGCTTTTTTTGCTATTGGATATAATATTAATGAAAAGTTCAGCTTAATATCATTAATCAATATTTATGTCACTGAATATCTTTTTTGGAATAATCTAATATTCTTAGCTTTTTTGAGCATATTGATGCTGATATTTAATCTCTGGTACCTCAGTAAGGGCGAGCATTTCAGAAAAAAATTGCTTGCACTGACCTCAATGCTCTTTATTGTAGTAATTCTGCTATCCGGGAGCGTTTATTACCTTGGTACTTACAAGCCATATCAGAATCAGGTGGACATACTTTCAGGTAGGCAAAGCTCAGCTCTTATAGTTCTTGATTCGAAAGAGAGCTTTTTACCAGAGGCTCTGGCAGGTATGGATATAAAATATTTTTCCGATATAGAATCCTGGGATATGGCAGGAAGGGATGTGATCCGGATTGCCGAAAGACCAATAACGTCTCCATTTTTTGAAAATGAGTGGCTTGAAGGCCCCCTTGAACTCAAAAATCCAGAGGATGAAAACATTTCAATTTTAAACGCAAAAGCGTTGAAGGTTGTCACAGAGAATCCGTTTGATGAAGATCACTACCTGATTTATATGCAGTCACCTGATTGGAATGATGAGCTCTGGAACACAGTTCTTTCCCATGATGGCGAATTTGTGCTAATCGATGAAAAGGATTGGTTATTGGAAGGAGACGCAAAACTTAGGGCAAACCCTGATAAGTTCCTGTTGATCAAGAAAAATAACGTGACAGTATATGCTTTTGATATTCTGCCTTCTTATGCCTTTGATAGCGCAATTTTTGCATCATTTATGGCTGAAAACATTAGACTGGAATTTGGTATGGACATTGGTGATGTTGATGTACTTGTATGCCACTCCAGCCGGAACGAATATTATTCTTTGATTGAACAAAGAGATTATTCCTGGAAACTTATGGTAGGGAAACTTATAGCTTACAATGACATCACAGAGGGAGGTTTGGACTGGGCACAATATATTGGAATGGCCGCACTTGCAGATGTTTTCGATAATATTGAAGATCAAACCATGAAGGTAGCCTGGTCAAATTATTACTTTGAAACCGTTTTTGTTCCTTTGCTAAAAGAGGACATGGCAGATCACCCCTGGGTAGATCAGGAAGATTTCATGATGATCCACGACCTTGAGCGGTATTTTAGCAGAGTAAACCGGAGCCTTGAACTTAAAGAATTTGGGTATGCTGATGAAGGAAGCATTGCAGAAGGTATAGTACATCATTTCCAGACTGAGAATGCCTCTGCTATGAAAAATGTAATAAACGCCATATATGAATCAGAGGGGAGCCTTTCAAATGATGACATTAAGGACATGCTAAAAATCCATTTTAAAAGCACAGAAGTGGATACGCTCTTTGGCCAGTATTCAAAAGCAAAGAATGTAACTGATTCCACCAGTATCCTTAGAAGAGTTAGTGTTGAAGGTGAGACTGGGGTATGAAAATAGGATTTCTATAGTACCCTTGCAGAACTACTAAAATGAATGATGGGTGTGAATTAGTGTTAGACCGGAAACAATCGATACTGAGCTTTTTAATGCTGGCTGGCCTGATTGGCTGGCTTGGTCCCACTCTTTATGATATGAATCCAGCTGCAGACTTTGAAGTTGAACACTTGCTGCTGTCCACAGGTCAGGACAGATGTATGCTGACAACTTTATATGTTCCTGAAGGAGAAGGTCAGTCCCCTGCTATTCTTTTTGGTGCAGGTTCAGGTGCAGATCCTGCAATGTATACTAACTGGGGTGAAATTTTTGCACAACATGGTTTTGTTGTACTCATGGTAGGTCCAGGTAATCAGAGATCTGATGGTGGCATGCCTGAATGGGAGATAATCAATGATAGGGAAATCCTGCTAGAAAATCAGGAAGAGCAATTCTTGCTTTTGTTGGATTATCTTAAAGGCCTGCCTGAGGTGGATTCACAGCGCATTATAGTTGGCGGTCATTCAGGTGGTGCGAACACTGCATACAGGCTGGCTTTTGAAAGGGATGTCAGTGGAGTTATTGCTGTTGCAGGCAGATTTCCACCTGAGAATTCTGGATTTCTTGAAAGCAACCTTCTACTTGCAATAGGTTCCCATGATACCATTGTCCCTCCTGATAAAATAAGGGAAGTGGGGCTCCAGCTGACTGGCAGGTATATGGAAGATGGTGTTCTTTATGGAAGTTTTGATAACAACACAGCAAAAAAGATCTTTATCTCTGATGGCTCAGGACACCTTGGAGAAAGCTTTGATGAAGATATTATCAAAGAATGTCTGAATTTTGCTCTTAGAAGTGTTGGAAAAAGTCAAACTAATGGCCCAATTAATGTTATTTCCTTAAATTCCGTACTTTTTTGCCTTATGGCAGGTCTTTTATTTCTTATCTCTTACATTGCTCTATCAAATGAATACGTTAAATTGAGATTACACGATAATAAGTTCAAAAACATTATACCTGGAATTTATTTCATTCTTTTCTACCTTGTACTGTCAACCACAATCTCACAATATTTGCGCTTCCTGGGGCCTGTTGACTACAGAATTCAACAATATTTGATCATAGCAGCAATCACGATTGTTGTAGGAATTGCCCTGTCCAGGATCGCTGAAAAGCCTGGATTAAGTAGGAGAATTTCCTTGATCTTAGACCTGATATTGATCGGCATATCTACTGCGTTATTTACCCTTATATACGCCCAGTTTGTTCAATTCCAGCTGGTATACTCAGCACCGGCATAAATTATTATTTTTGATTGGACTATAATCCAGTTAATCATATAAAACGTACATGAAATTCTTCGAATAGCATGCACAAAAAAATGAAAGAACCCAAGGGTACTTTCATGCTAAATATTATAT
>DAOUWY010000071.1 GCA_030666885.1 Methanosarcinales archaeon | reverse complement strand
TATGGGTGGAGATGGCAGGGGACTCCACTGATAACGAAAGGATCGAGATATTGCGCGAAACCGAAATAGCAGCTGTACAATCAGGTTTTCCGCCTGCATATGGTGTCATTGTTACAGGAGACCCGGCATTCATGATTGCAATGAATAATGAGATGACAACAAGCATGGTTCCTTTGCTAATGATATCGGCATTGCTCATGATAGTAGTGCTGTTCATGGCGTTTCGGCATGTCCGCTGGAAAATCCTGCCCCTCCCTATAGTACTTCTTGGTATCATCTACACCTTTGGAGCCATGGGATACCTGGAAATCCCCCTTAGCATGGTCTCCATGTCAGCATTTCCGATCTTGATAGGGCTTGGCATTGATTATGCCATCCAGTTCCATAACCGGATAGAAGAAGAACTGGAACGGGGCGGGGATGAAGCACAGGCTGTTATTGAGACTATAAAACACACCGGCCCGGCAGTGCTTATCGCGCTGACGATTACCGGACTAGGATTTTTTTCACTTTTCACCTCATCAGTGCCCATGATCCAGGATTTCGGGAAACTGCTGCTAATCGGTATAGTCATGTGCTTTTTATCCTCACTGTTTGTGGGTGTGACTGTAATATACGGACTTGATACCCTTATAAAAAAGAAAAATAACAAAAAAGGCTACAATAACAATAATAGTAACTCCCAAAAATTAAAACAGCCATCACCAATTGCAAGCTCTGGTCCAAAGGATAGCAAGATCGAACAATTCCTGAAAAAGACCACTGCCATTTCAATAAAACATCCCATCCTTGTCCTGGGAATTGCAGGATTGTTATGTTTTTCCGGCCTGTATGTAGACTCATTTGTCCCCATCCAGACTGATGTTCAAACATTTGTGCCCCAGGATATGCCCGCACTTATCGATTTAACCCATCTGGGCGACATTATAGGTGGGACCGATGCCTTGAATATCATAATAAAAGTAGATGATTCTGCCGACCCCGAAGTACTCAGGTGGATGGATGAATTCAGTGAACATGAGGTTGAAAGAAGGGCGCACATATACGATGCATCAAGCATTGTACCCATTATTAAATCAATGAACGGGGGTACCATACCTGATAACAACGCCGATATTGAACGATTGTACGAGCAGGTACCGCAAATGCAAAAGGACCGCTACATTCACGGCAAGAATATGCTGTTGCTGGACTTTGGCATAGGAAATGCCATCGGTGATATCGGCTTAACAGGTGTCAGGGAATTAACAGGTGTTGTACAGGAGGATATTGCATGGATGTCCCCTCCGCCTGGAGTGGAAGTGACAATAACCGGGAATTCAGTTGTGTTTACCACAGTGATATGGGCGCTCACTTCAGGCCGTGTGGCAATGACCCTTACCGGGCTTATACTGGTGTTTGCAGGCTTGCTTGTGATATACCGGGACTGGCTTAAGGCCATTACCCCGGTTGTTACCATGTTCATGGTGATCGGATGGGCGGGCGGTATCATGTATTTCACTGGCCTGGAATATACACCCATGACCGCCACCCTGGGAGCCCTGATCCTGGGAGTGGGTTCGGAATATGCCATACTGATGATGGAGAGGTACTATGAAGAAAAGGAAAAGGGTGCAGACCCGGCGAAGGCTATGTGTGCTGCAAGTGCCAAGATCGGAAAGGCCATATTTGCATCGGGCCTGACCACACTCGTTGGCTTTTCAGCACTTATCGCCTCGCCATTTTCCATGAACAGCAACTTTGGTCTTGTAACAGTGATGGATGTGGCACTGGCACTACTTGCGACCTTTATGGTATTTCCTGCCGTTATCGTGAAGCTGGATGAGTGGCGGGATAGGAAAAAAGCAGTCCAGACTAATACTACCAGGCAGAGGAATAGATTTATATTCAATTCACCGGATGTGGATACTCAATGAACCAGGAACGTAATAGTGCAGGTATGAGGAGAACATTATCATTTTCAGCATTTACGGCAGTACTTTTGCTGTTAGCGCTTGCCGGCTACATGTTGCCAGCCGCCGCGGATGAAGATAATGATGATAATAATAATGATATTTCAGACCTGTTACTCCCAAATTATGTCTTTTCTACGAACTATTATGACAGCTTTGGCAATCCTGACATATATGCCTCGTTACTGGGTGACCCTGAATTTGAGCGGGGTGAGACCGTGCATCTTAAAGTAAACCTCGTAAACAAAGGCGCCATCTACGGCTTTAAATATGACACCAGCGTAGGAAATGATACAGATGATTATTCCCTTTCCATGAAAGAACTGGAATATGAAATGCGCCGCACCACAGCAGTGGGAATTAAAGCAGAAATGATATCCGGGACACCATATATTGAAGTAGAACCGGATACCAGTATACAGACAATGGAATCCCTTTTTCCAGGGAAAATGCCGAAACATCCGCTGACATTTACTATCACCATATCAAATAAGGCACCAGCTGGTGTTTATTACCTTCAGCTTCCCTTGTCGTACCAGTACCAGAGACAGGTACGTATGACCACAAACGTGGTGCGTCTTGGTCTTACTGGTATGGACCACATTACCCATTACACCAGTGCCAACAAGACCTTGTTCATCCCCATCTATGTAAAGGCATCTCCGAAATTCGAAGTGACAGGAATTTCAGGCAACCTGGTGGCCGGTGAGAAACAGGCCATTGATGTTACATACAAGAATACAGGCGAGTTCACAGCCGAAGATGCCACTGTCAGGATGGTTGTGATGCGCCCGCTAAGTATCGGGCAGTCAGTTGTGCGGTTGGGTAACATGGCGCCTGGCGAGAGCCGGAGCGCAAGTTTTAACATTCTTGCCAATTCCGATGCCGTAATTAAAACCTACGGTATTGATAGCGAAATAAAGTATTATGATGAACAGGGAGAAATTACAATATCCGACAACCTTGAAGTAAGTGTACCCCTTGAAGGAGCCAAAAGAAAGATTGGGGCTTTCGAGCTGGCTTTGGCAGGAATGATAATCTTACTGATCTTCATTGTAGTGAATGTTTTACGAAATCTTAAGAAATATGAATAAATAGAGGAATTAGAGGAATAGGCATGGATTATAAAAAAGATATTCAGATGATCTTACTCGCGGCTATATCACTACTGATCTTAACTGTGCCTGCACAGGCGGCGTTCCCGGAATATTTCGATGTGGGCGATAACTACTATACAGTATACGGTGGACCTAATATCAGTGCATCCCTGCTTGGGGACGGAGAATTTTACAGAGGGGACACTGTAACTGTGAATATCGATCTTATGAACCGGGGACTTATCACCGGTTTCAAGTCTGAAAACAATGTAGATCGTGATGATAACATTGAAGTAAAACTGCAAAAGACCGAGATGAACTACGAAGCGCAAAAGACCACAGCTATAGGTATTGTGGCCGTTCTCATATCCCTCGACCCTGAAGTTAAAGTAAAGACCGGACCCCAGGAGGCGGGTTCACTGGTATCAGGTCAGCAAACTGAATATCCGGTCCAATTCACCATAGAGATTGCCAAGAATGCCAGGGCAGGTGTGCATCCGCTTATGTTGAGCCTGTTATACGGATACCAGGAAAATGTCCAGATCAGCGGGGACGATGAGACTGACAAGGGTGAAGTAACCGATCTTGAAGTGGGGTTGTGGTACGAGGTCAAGAGCCAGAATTTGACCATGCCGGTAATGGTTAAGGATGAAGCCGATTTCGAAGTAATGGAAATCAGCGGTAACATGGTGGCAGATGAGGAAAATCTATTATATGTCACGTACAAAAATGTGGGTGAACTGCCTGTTACTGATGCAACGGTGAGGATCAGTGTATCTGACCCTTTCAGTACTACTGATGACCAGGC
Source organism: Methanosarcinales archaeon (assembly GCA_030666885.1). Taxonomy (GTDB): domain Archaea; phylum Halobacteriota; class Methanosarcinia; order Methanosarcinales; family Methanocomedenaceae; genus Methanocomedens_A. Next base: position 4,116 of record DAOUWY010000071.1, on the reverse strand, counting down.
ATTTATCGGTTCACTGGCGCCGGATGAAAGTGCTACTGCCAGATTCAACCTGAAAGTGGATGATACGGCTACGACAAAGATGTATGGCATAAACAGTGAGATTAAGTACGAAGATGTGGACGGTCATGACAGGATATCTGATAATATCAAGATACAGGTGGAAACCTTGCCGGCAGTGTCCACTGTCGAAAAATTCAAGACAGTGTTCTTGATAGGGTTTGTGGTTGTACTATTGATAGTGGTTGTTCTGGGTGTGCGCTCATATAAGAATAAGCAAGAATAACAAGGATAAGCAAAAAAAAGGATAAACAAGGATAAACAAGGATACGAGCCCAGAAAAAATCAGCAGGGCAGGCCAGGTTCAAGTATTCATTTCTGATCCATTACATCCTTCATGATCTTGATGGAGCACAGTTCACCGCACATACTGCAGGTTTCTACGTCTTTGCACCTTGAGTGTATCCGGATTGCCCGCTCAGGGTCGATCGCTAGGTTTAGCTGCTTCTCCCAGTCCAGTTCACTCCTGGCATTTGCCATTTTATCATCCATATCCCTTGCACGCTGCCTCTGTCCCGCTTTTACCAGGTCTATGGCATGGGCAGCGATCCTGGTGACCACGGCACCTTCCCTGATATCTTCCGCATTAGGCAGTGCCAGATGCTCGGAGGGTGTAGTCATGCACAGGAAGTCGGCTCCCGCCATACCTGCCACAGCACCGCCTATGGCGGCCGTAAAATGGTCATAGCCCGGAGCAATGTCAGTGACCAGCGGCCCCAACAGGTACAACGGTGCGCCGCCGCAAATGTGTTTTATCGACCTGACACCTGAAATGATCTCGTCCAGGGGCACATGCCCGGGTCCTTCCACCATGCTCTGCACTCCTGCAGCCCTTGACCTTCTTACCAGTTCGCCCAGGGTGATGACCTCCTGGAACATGGCACCATCCGATGCATCTGCTATACATCCCGGCCTCATGCCATCTCCAAGGCTTAAGGTTACATCGTATTCCTTTACAATATCGAGCAGGTAGTCGAACTCGGCATAATAGGGATTCTCGTGATCATTATGCATCATCCATGAAGCCATAAACGACCCGCCCCGGCTGACAATATCAAGTATCCTGCCGTGCGATCGTAACTGGTCCAGTGCATTTTGTGTAACCCCTGCATGGACAGTAATAAAGTCCACTCCATCCTTGACGTGTAGCCGGATGGCATTGAACATGTCGTCAGTGGTCATATCAGGAACTGAGGTGCAATTGCTGGCTGCCTGGTATATGGGTACTGTGCCTATGGGCACATCTATCTCTTTAATAAGCCTGCGCCTTACCTCATTGATATCATCACCTGTTGAGAGGTCCATAACCGCATCGGCACCGTACTTAACTGCAGTCCTGGCTTTTTGCATCTCTTCATCCACATCAGTGTGTGCCCCGGATGTGCCGATATTTGCATTCACCTTTGTAGAAACACATTCTCCAACTGCTACCGGCCGGACGTGTTCATGCAATATATTCTTCAGGATAACCACTTTGCCCTGTGCCACCAGTGTGGTAAGTCCGGCGGGTTTGATTCCCTCTTTATGGGCGGCTTTGCTTATTTCGGGAGTTGTATTACCTCCCCTTGCCTGTTCTATTAATGTATCCTGCATAATAACTGGATGATATACCATTTTGAATCGGGATAAAAGTTATGGAAACAAATTACCTGACTGGAAACATCAGATGCTTAGTTATAACTACAAAATTTGCACCCTAATAAGGGATTTTCCTGTACTGCAACGTTTGGTAGTATAGTAGTGTACAGGGTAGGGGCTGTGTCATCATCTACGGGGTTGTGGAGTGCCAACGCCATACTTTTTAATACACCTCATTTAAACTACATGCTAATCATTTTAATAAATATTTATTAATAAATAAGTATTTGTATGCCTGATTACATATAACCCCTGATATGAGTAATGGTCTTGTCACATTAAAAAAAACACTTGATACAGTTCTTTATTCCGGGTATGAATACCTGCTCACCCAGGAAATAAAGGATTTCAGGGTTCCCGGACATATAGCCATAATAATGGACGGTAACCGCAGGTATGCCATGAAGCTGGGTATGACCGTCTGGCAGGGCCATAACCTGGGTGCCAACACAACCGAAAACGTACTTGACTGGTGCTATGAACTGGGTGTGAAGCAAATAACAGTCTATGCCTTTTCTACTGAGAACCAGAACCGGTCAGATCAGGAAAAGCAAAAACTTTTTGAGATTATAGGTCTCAAACTGGAGAAACTAATGCAGGATGAGCGTACTCATGAGAGAAGGATGCGGCTCAGGATACTGGGAAATATTGACCAGTTACCTGCCGGATTAAAGGAAACAGCAAGGCAGGCCGAGACCATCACAAGGAATTACGATAATATGTACCTGAATATTGCCATGGCTTATGGAGGGCGCCAGGAGATAGTGGATACCGCAAGAGTGCTGGCCCAAAAGGTTGAAAGCGGCCAGCTTGAGATGTCTGATATTGACGAGAAGATCATCTCATCACACCTGTATCCCTTCACCAGTCTGGCAGTCCCGGATGTTGACCTGATCATAAGGACAGGTGGCGATGAGAGGATGTCCAATTTCCTGCCCTGGCAGGCCAGCGGCAATGAATGTGCGGCCTATTTCTGTGCGCCTTACTGGCCCGAGTTCAGGAAGATAGATTTCCTGCGTTCCATAAGAACCTTCCAGACAAGGGAATATGAGTGGCAGAAGAATACTGTGCGGCGAATTGTCAGGCTTCTTGGACATACAGGCCAGGTAGAGGTTGAGCAGGTTATCCGCATGAGCATGAGGGCAGGGGATATCACAAGCGAGGAAGTACTATCCATTCTGGAAGACCTGTCAGGCAACAGGGAAATGAAGGATGTTGCCTTTGTGTGGTAATTTTATTCTGACATTTTAACGAAACATTAATAATCAGTATATGCATCCAATTGTTAATGGACATTGAAGGTTATGCAAAGCGAGCATTGTTATCTGGTGAGAACGAAGGCCAGATAGAGGAGAGGCTGGCCCGGCGAATACTTGAGATCAAGGGTGATAAGGTAACACAACACCATGCAGGGGAACTGGCCCATGCTGTCATGGTGGAAGCGGGTGCCACCCTTAAACCCGAGGGTGAGATACTTGAACCTGTAACATCAGGCATTACCATGGGACAGTTCGGCGTGGGCAGCAGGGGTGCCGGGGATTTCCATACCCATGAGCAAATAGCCCGGGTGATAGGCAAGACAACAGCCGAAGTGGATTCCACACACCTGGATGATTCGGGCGTGGTCAGGGCAGGCAGCGGCGAGTACCTTGTGCTGACAGTGGACGGCACCCACAGCAGGCTCAGTGATTACCCCTTCCTGGCAGGATTCCATGTGGCCAGGGCGGCCCTTCGGGATATTTATGCAATGGGGGCCAGGCCACTGGCCATGCTGTCTGATATCCATGTGGCGGATGATGGTGACGTGGGCAGGATATTCGACCACATTGCAGGTATTACGGCAGTGGCCGAACTGACAGGCGTACCACTGATAACAGGCAGCACCCTGCGCATCGGCGGGGACATGGTCATAGGGGAACGTATGACAGGCGGTGTGGGTGCAGTAGGTATAACCCGGACCATCTCTGCCAGGATATTAGCAGAGCCCGGTGATCTGGTACTGATGACAGAAGGGGCGGGAGGAGGCACCATCTCCACCACGGCCCTGTATTATGACAGACATGATATTGTGGATGAGACAATCAATATCAAGTTCATCGATGCATGCGAGGCCATCATAGATGCCGGATTGCTTGAATGTATCCATGCCATGACCGATGTGACAAACGGAGGCGTGCGAGGTGATGCCAAGGAGATTTCCCGGACTGCGGGTGTAGAACTTGTGTTTAAGGAAGACCGTATCCGCCCGCTGGTAAACGATTCAGTATTGTCTATGCTGGAAGAACTGGAGATAGATTACCTGGGCGTATCCCTGGATGCACTTCTAATCATTGCACCGCCTGGTGCTGCAGATGACATTATCGGGGTACTCAGGTCAAAGGATATTGCCTCAGATGTGATAGGAAAGGTCGTGGAGGGGTC
>DAOUWY010000353.1 GCA_030666885.1 Methanosarcinales archaeon | reverse complement strand
TGCTCACCAATATGATTATATATCAGAATCGACTAACTCCTATTATAAATTTAGTGGAGGTTATTACTAATGGCTGTAATGAAAGAAGGCGAAAAGTATCTATGCAATCTCTGTGGAAACGAAGTTATTGTGACCAAAGTAGGGGGCGGAGCCCTGGTCTGCTGTGGAGAGGATATGGAACTCATAGAATAGTCTATGAAATATAAAATTGGAGAAATAAAATGAGCGAACACAAGAAGATCATTGAAAATATTGGAAAGAAAATTGGTTTTGAGCCTGAGGTACTTCATACGGTAGGTGAACTTGACCCGGAATTCCTTCATGCATACCATAAATGCGATAAGAAAATGCTCTCTGACGGCGCCCTGCCTGCCAAAGTGAAAGCGCTGATGGGACTGGCTGTAGTGGCATCCCAGCGTTGTGAGGTCTGCACTGTATCCCAGATGAGAAATGCCCTGCACCAAGGTGCGACAAAAGAGGAGATCATGGAAACCATGGAAGTGATTTTCCTTACATCCGGTGCACCTGGCGTGGCTGTATGTAGAAACGCATTAAAATTGGTAAAATAATCAAATGGAGTGGGGGCAGCATCACGCATGTAATGGAACCGGTACACCACATACAGTAAGTGGAACTGTATGCTGGTGAAAATTTCCGGTCCGGGGTTGTGCTTACTTCAGGTTATACAAAAGGCAATGCCACTTTGACACTTTTGTTGGAAGTGCTGGAAAGTACAACACTGAGGGGCATGGAGCGGTGTAATATACATATTTGCATTAGAGGAAAAAAATGAATGAGGAGACTGAAGTTAAACCTGATGAGACACTGGACTGTATCGGGCTGTTTTGCCCGATACCAGTTTTTAACACTACTGAAGCCATAAACACTATCAACATAGGTGAAGTGCTGGAAGTGCTGACCGACGACCCTGCCTCAACCCAGGATATTCCCAGGTGGGCCAAGCGCACGGGCCACAAACTATTGAAATTCGAAGACCAGGGTGACAATTTCCGGTTCCTTATCGAAAGAACGAAATAAATAAGGAGATATGAAAGATGAGTGATGAAAAGATATTATATGTCCAGACCAGTGGTGTGAACACTCCCGAGAGGTTGTATTCCCCGCTGGTGCTTGCCCAGACCGCCAAGGCTATGGGCGTTGATGCAACAGTGTATTTTCTTGGAATGGGTGTCACTGTGGTCAGGAAGGGCGAGGCTGAAAAAGTGCAGGTCGGGAGTTTCCCATCACTTAAGGATATACTGGACCAGACTGTAGCAGCAGGCGTAAAACTGTATGTCTGTGAGGCCAGTACCCAGTTGATAGGGCTGGACAGGGGTGAATTCATCCCTGAGGTTGAGATTGTGGGGGCGGCAACCCTCAACGACCTGGTGCTGGAAGCTGACGGTACGATGTGGTTCTGACCAGGGTGAATAGTTTGAAGACCGTTTACATGGACAATGCCTCAGGGGCACCTGTTGACAAACGTGTGGTTGAGGCCATGCTCCCGTACTTTGATCCCATGGTGGGCAATCCGGCCTCGCTCCATGAATCTGGTGTTGAGGCCCGTAAAGCACTGGGTGCGGCACGGGAGTCGGTGGCTGCACTTATAGGGGCAGAGGATAAGGAAATTATTTTTACATCAGGGGCAACTGAGTCCAACAATATTGCCATACGCGGCGCAGTCCAGCGTAAGAAAAAAAAAGGGAACCACATAATAATCTCTGCTGTTGAGCATATGTCTGTGGTCAATACCTGTAAGGACCTGCTGCGTGAAGGGTTTGTGGTGACTACTGTGCCAGTGGACAGGGACGGACTGGTGGACCCCGAACGCATTGCTAACGAGGTTACTGAACAGACCATCCTGGTATCATGCATGTATGCCAATGGTGAAATAGGTACTATCCAGCCTGTTCGGGATATCGG
>DAOUWY010000178.1 GCA_030666885.1 Methanosarcinales archaeon | reverse complement strand
TACCGAGATAGATAATTTAAGATATGTCGAGAATAAATTTATTGAACAAATAAAACAATGTATTCCGAACTTTATCCTATTCAGTGCTTTTGACGACATATTCCCTTCTGAAGTTCCTTTAAGTGAAGCTCCCAACAACGAGTTGATAAAGGACTTGGTGATTATAAGTGATTTGGATTTGGAACTGATTACATCCGATAATAGTCCTTCTAAAGCGAAACACAAAAAGGAATTAAATGTAAAACTGAAAGAAGATTACAAGAGATTTTGGACACAAGATTTAACTAATTTAAATATAGATTGGGATTCTGAAAAACTACTCTTTTTTATCGAAGAAAATGGATATTTTTATCCACCTAATATGCGAAGCAAAGGCAAGCAGTGGCATTTAGCATTTTATGTAAGAGTCTCTGCTAGAACAAGAGAAGACGTACCCAACATTATACTAATCGATGAACCGGGACTCTTTCTTCATGCTAAAGCCCAAGAAGACATTCTCAGAAAACTTGAGCATTCAGCTAATGATGCACCAATTGTCTTTTCTACCCATTCACCATATTTACTCAAAATCGATGGGCTCAATAGGATTCGCTTAATTTCACGAAATTCAGAAGAAGAAGGAACAGTTATTTCAAATAAAATACATAAGGGCGCTGATAAAGAAACACTAACTCCAATAATAACAGCTATAGGTTTAGATTTATCGATGGGATTAGATATAGCAAAAAATAACAACATTATTGTTGAAGGAATAACGGATTATTATTACTTATCTGCATTTAAAGAACTTCTAGAATTCGAATTCAAAAAAGAGGTGCACTTTATACCAAGTGTAGGGGCAGACAAATTCAACTTTTTAGTTCCATTGATGATTGGGTGGGGATTAAACTATTGTGCAGTTTTAGATAATGATAAAAAAGGAAGAGATACGGAGAAAAAATTATTAAAGGATTTTGGACACACTGGCATTAAAATAATACGAGTTTCCAAAAACAAAGATGATGAAATAGAAGATTTATTTGAGAGGGGAAATTTCATCAAATATGTTTTGAATGCGGAATCTAATGAAGTACCAACTGATAAAAAGAATTCTGAGATAATCAAACAGAAAAATAAGGGCTATGACAAAGCGTTATTGTCTAAATTATTTTTCGAAACTGTGAGAGATGAAAACGTTTCCCTTTCAGAAACTACGAAGAATAACTTCAAGATACTTCTTGAAAATGTAAATAAATCTATTTTTCCAGAAGTTTAAATGGCTTTTCCAAGATGAAAATATAGAATAGTACACTACAGATGGATAACATGGCATACACGGCTTGTTGCGCTCACCCAAATTCTACCTTTGGTAGAATTTCGAATACGCAGGACACACAATCTCCAATAACTCCCATAATCACCGAATACTTAACCGACATGCCGCCAATACAAGTGCTTGAGGCAAAACTGCATGAAGCTATTCGTGTAATGGCTCATGAACAGATTGCACTTCGTGAGGCGCAACAATGAGCTCTGAGGCTGCTGTGGAAATGCAAGGGGGCAAGTGGAAGAGGTATCCTGCATATAGGGATTCGGGGGTAGAGTGGATTGGGGAGGTGCCTGAGCATTGGATGGCTAAACGTCTGAAATATATTACAACCGCGAATGATGAAACTTTAAGCGAAACAACTGATCCAGATTTTGAACTTGTTTATGTCGATATTGGTAGCATTGACCCTATTTCTGGAATCAGAAACAAAGAAACTATGACATTTGAAAATGCCCCATCCAGAGCAAGACGAAAAGTACGCAACGGAGATGTCATAATCTCTACAGTTCGTACCTACCTTCGGGCAATTTCTCCAGTAAATAATCCAGAATCAAACATGGTTGTTTCAACTGGTTTCGCAGTTATTCGTCCAAAAGAGAATATCGAAAGCCAGTTTGCAGCTTATGCTCTTCGTGCACCATATTTTGTTGATAAAGTTGTGGCAAATTCAGTGGGAGTTAGTTATCCTGCTATTAATGCAAGCGAATTGATTAATTTTAATATTGCTCTCCCTCCCCTTCCCGAACAGCACGCTATCGCCGCCTTCCTTGACCACGAAACAGGGCGCATTGATACACTTATAGAGAAGAAGAAGCGGCAGATTGAGCTTTTGCAGGAAAAGCGCGCCGCGCTCATAAGCCATACTGTCACCAAAGGGCTGGACCCTGATGTTACGATGAAGAATTCGGGGGTGGAGTGGATTGGAGAGGTGCCAGAGGAGTGGGAGGTGAAGAAACTGAAGCATATCGCTTCAGTAAAATTCAGTAGTGTCGATAAGAAAACGGAAGAAGGTGAGCATTCGGTTTGTTTATGCAACTATGTGGATGTCTACTATAATGATTACATCACTCCTGACCTTGATTTAATGAAGGCAACAGCATCGGTTGCTGAGATTCAAAATTTTACATTGAGAGGAGGAGATATACTTATCACAAAAGATTCAGAGTCATGTGATGATATTGCCATTCCCGCTTATGTCTTATCAGACATCAATAATGTGCTTTGCGGCTATCATCTCGCACAGATAAGACCTAATATTTCATTATCTGATGGTGAATACTTGTTTCGGTCGTTTTATGTGCATGGTATAAATAATCAATTTAGAGTTGCAGCTACTGGCATCACACGATACGGATTGGGGAAATATTGGCTTGATAACTCTTTGTTTCTTGTGCCACCTCTCCCCGAACAGCGCGCTATCGCCGCCTTCCTCGACTATGAAACAGTGCGTATTGATTCCCTGATTGAAAAGATCACAGTATCCATCGAAAAGCTCCGCGAGTACCGTGTATCAATAATCTCAGCGGCAATAACTGGAAAAATAGACGTGAGAAAGGAGGAGCCCCATGAGCAGTGTTAAAGCAAGCGAGGGACTACCACTTGCACGATTCTTCATGGTCTTGGCCAGTCTGTCTCCATTATTTATTTTATGGGCTGTCCGGGGGATACCAAGTATTCCTGATCGTGTTTTCATCCCGGTCTGCATAAGCTTCATTGTCTTGCCCAATTTGGTCTTGTTTGGACGATTATTTTTCGCGCGTAAAGCCCACGATGTTCAGATTAAGACAGTTGGTACTGCCGAGGACCATCGCGATCATCTACTTGTCTATCTATTCGCCATACTGTTGCCGCTCTGGGGTGCTGACTTGGACGATGTACGCAATCTGACGGCTGCGATAGTCGCATTAGCGTTCATAATCTTCCTGTTCTGGCATCTAAACCTACACTATATGAACCTTGTTTTCGCTATGCTGGGCTATCGTATCTTTTCAGTGCATCCGCCAAATGGCAGAAGCAGCATTTTTGGTCTGGAAGTATTCATCCTGATTACCAAGCGTTCGTCGTTGCCTGCAGGATTGGAACTGTCAGCCTACCGGATAAGCAATCACGTTTTCTGGGAGAAGGAGCCTGAACAATGAGCTTTGTAGATGTTAACCATATTCAAGCCGTCGAGTTCGGCGTTTGCCTGAGTAAGTCACAAGAGGATGCTTGGGTCATTGTACCGGTTGATACAACCGTGCAAGAAGTGATCAAGGAGATGGTCTGTAGTACTGCCGAGCAACTTAGGTGTTTTGTCCAAGAAGCTGATCTACCGACCTACGAGCCAGCCGAAAAGTACGCCTCAATGGAGGCACTGCGATATCCAATAGAGCATGATGACGAGGACACGACGCCCATAAAGCTGTTCAATGCCCAAAACTTACCAACAGAGCAAAATGGACTCAACGATCCATCTGAAATCTTTTTCTACTTCGCTATTTGTCGTGATCAACAGAATAAAAAGCTACTTGCAATCAGGCGTGCGGCACAGTTCAAAGCCGTCCTAAAAGCCAAAGGCCGATTGATCCGTTGGCTTGATGACACAATGAGTGCTGTTGAGGATGATATCTTTAAACTAGATCAGGACTTTGACTATCTTGTTACGGAAGACGAAATATATATCTTGCGACCCAGTGGCTTCGAATTCACGGCAGACCTCGACGAACTGGTTCTGGCCAAGGCAACTCAGAACACGCAAAAACTCCAACAGGTTATGGAGTTCGTGGATTTCAATGGCTTGGCCGAATACGTCGGCATGCACAAGCGGGCTGCACGGCTAGTGGCTGCGATTCGCAGTCGCGATGATCTCTCCGGCATAACTATAGACAGCTTGAAAGCTGTTTGCAAAGCGACTGGTGTGGAGGTCAAGGAAATAGACGACAAAGTGGGACCAGTCAGCGGACATGAGATGCATTTCCTTATGCTGCTTGACCGGCGGCGTTATAGTCTGGCATTGATCGAAGAGAATACCGAAACCTACGAAGCGGCCAGCCGACGGAAAGTCTGAGGTACAGATATGACAGTTGATTACACAGAAGAAGCTTTTGAATCAGCAATTGAAGAACACCTTCTACAATCAGGTGGCTACAGCAGTGGCAACCCTAAAACATTCGGTCGCCAGCTCTGCCTCGATCTCATCATGCTCATAGCATTTAACAGGCGGACATTGCAACGGGATTTACGGCAAATGGAAGCGCTTGGTATTATCAGTCGAAAAGGGGTGGCAAGAAAATCCTATTATGTACTGGGAAACAAGGTACAATGAGATCTAAGACATAAGATGACACAGTATCGCGACAAATTGCGACATAGTATTGCGACAAATTACGACGAATTATGACACAGTATCACGATAAATTGTGACAAAGTATCACGACAAACTTGCGAC
>DAOUWY010000275.1 GCA_030666885.1 Methanosarcinales archaeon | reverse complement strand
CGGATGTGGTTATCAGTGCCACTGCCGCCCCTCATCTTGTGGTTACCAGGGACATGATCGAAAATGCCATGTCAGAGCGTAATGAGGATATACTGCTTGTCGATATTGCAAATCCCAGGGATATTGAGGAGGCAACTGGTGAGGTTGGGGGTGTAAGGCTTTTCAATATTGATAGTTTGAAGAGGATCAGCGAAAGGAACCTTGCAAGGCGTAAGAGTGAGGTCCCTAAAGTGAAAACGATCATTGAAGAAGAACTGGAACTGCTGAAAAAGCAGTATAAACGCCAGAACGCTGACAGGGTCATATCAGACCTGTACAGTGCAATGGATAAGATCCGGTGCCATGAACGGGATGTGGCTATTAACAAGTTGAAAGCAAACCATACCATAGGTGAGATGGAGTATGAAGTATTGAATGACCTTACCCATGCCCTGGCATATAAAATACTGGCCGAACCAACAAAAGTTTTGCGCATTGCTGCTGAACATGACGATGAAGAATATCTTACGACTGTGAAGGAACTGTTCAAACTGGACGGCAGTAAGTAAAGTAATAATAAGTATCTGCTTCAGATCTATAAGGGTAATGGATTCTATCTTGAAATCGAAAGACTGCTTATGCACTTGATTTTGACAATCCGAATACTATATGATTTATATTCAACTTTGATATCAGCCTGGCTGCAATAATCTGAGGTCTGTAATTTGGTTAGTATTATGTTGTTTGAAGATCCTGTATTAATAGTACGGAGGTAGTTATTAATGTGTATGTCGAAGAAAATAAAATCTAATGGAGTAGGAAAACATGACAGGAGATAGAAAAGATAGCTCTTCAAGAATGGATCCAACTTTAAAGTTTGCTATTGGAGTAATTACTACGGTTGTATTAACTATCTTAGCATATTATTTACTTCCCGCGGGATTTGTAGGAATTTCCATGTTCTGTTCAATCCTCCTTGTAGGCTTAATATTGGGTTTTTGGTTTTCTGTAGATAAAACATTAAGGGCAGTGAAAGAAATGGTTAAAGATTTACTTCCTCGAAAGAGTCTTCCAACGAAATCAGGTAATCCTACTTCTGGAAATGTATTTTCTAACTGTAAATGGATGGGAATTCATCCAACTGATGAAGCATGCAATATTTATGTTTATTGTAAACAAAATTTAATGGTGAAGGGAGGTTGTCCAGACGATTGTAATGGATATGAAGAACACACACTACCAACTCCAAGTGGGACTGGTGCTTTAGGGGGAATGGTGAGTGGTGGACTTATAGGGCTAGCTGGTGGACCTGTAGGAGTAATCCTTGGTGGAATCATAGGAGGAGTACTGGGTAATGCCATTGAAGATGAAACGATAACGGAAGAAGCGACACCACTGAATGCTCAAATAAAAAAATGTGAGGAGGAAGGAAGAAGTCCTAATATCTATGTACAGTTGAGCTAAAAAGTGGAAATGTTTGTTATGGATGCCCCCGAATTTATTCAGAGGTGGCGCGGACGGGGCTGCGAGATGGGGGATTTATGCTCAGGATAATAGGAAATTCTACACCAAAAATATTAACCATTATTAGTACTAATTTAAGTAATAATAATGTCTAAATTAATTTAAATACTCCTTAATGTATATCGATTAATATATTTACCTTAAATTATCTGGGAAAAGAGCATTAATTAAAAAAATTAGAGGTTAGAAAATGCCTATCAAAGAGCCCTATCAGAGGACAGAAACATTAGAAGAACCACCAGAGGGAGCAAAAACTTTAGCAGGTGCAACTGGTGGTGCATTACTTGGGTGGGCGGTTGGTGGACCAGCAGGTGCTGTTTTTGGAGGTTTTTTAGGATTAATAATCGGAGCTTCTTCAGAAGAAGAAGAACAAAGAAAAAAAGGCTGGTAAAAAGTTTAAAATGTCAATTGAATCAATAATGAATGGTCCATTTATTTGGCTATTAGGGTTGTTTCTTGTTGCTTTAATACCATTCATAAAATTTATTAGGAATTGCACCAAAGAATTAGTAAACCTCAGGAAAAATGAATTGGACGGTCTCAATGACAATAATGAAATAAAATCAATCTTTTCGGAAATGTTTAAAATATATCGAAAGTATAATCGGTATGATTCTTATATAACATACTCTTTTTGGTCTTTTGTTGGAATTATTGCATCTTCTGCTTTTGGAATTTTTTGTCAAAACTTCGATTGGAATCAATTATATGCAATAGCACCCATACTTTTATTTGGTGTAATATTTTCAGGAAACTTTATTATACTAGCATGGTGGTATGTAAAAAATATTTGATCATTTTAAAATAAATGATATTATATTAATCAAATCAAATTGCTAAAACAACAGATTCATCTGTAATATGAATCCTGAGCATCCTCCAGATGCCCCGTTTTTTAAGATGTGCCATTTTGCCAGAGGCTCATTTAAGAAAGTTATAGTAATAATTAATTATCAGAAGGAATGCTATATTCCCGGTTACAAGAATGAGAAGACTCAGAGCCCTACCTTTAAGGCGGATGGTAAGAGAGACAGCATTATCGGTAGATGACCTGATCGCACCACTGTTCATTGATGAGAATCTAACAAAGCCCCAGCCAATTGCTTCCATGCCCGGTATCAAAAGGGAGACCCCAATTAGTGTGGTAAATGAGGCCAGGGAACTGGCCAACCTGGGTATTCCTGCTGTGATACTGTTCGGGCTGCCAAAGGAAAAGGACGAGACCGGCATCCATGCATACGGTGATGACGATGTGGTCCAGAATGCCACCCGTGCGATCAAAGCCGAACTGGGAGACGATATGGTAGTCATCACTGACCTGTGCCTGTGCGAATATACAACCCATGGCCATTGCGGTATCGTGGATTATGAGACCGGTAATGTGCAAAACGACCCCACCCTGTCCATACTGGGTAAGACCGCAGTAAGCCATGCACGGGCAGGTGCTGATATTGTGGCACCTTCGGGAATGATGGACGGGATGGTGGCAGCCATTCGCCTGGCCCTTGATGAGAACGGCTTTACGAACACGCCGATCATGTCCTATGCTGCCAAGTACTCATCATCGTTCTACGGGCCGTTTCGGGAT
>DAOUWY010000043.1 GCA_030666885.1 Methanosarcinales archaeon | reverse complement strand
TTTGAAGAATGGGGTTCGCTCTTTAAGGATAATATTATCGCAACGGCTATTTTAGATCGACTGTTACATCATTCACATGTCTTCTACATCACTGGCAAGAGTTATAGACTGAAGGGGCATAATTCTAAAAGTGGGGAGATATAGAATAATACCGGCAATCCTTATTGACTTACAGAGTGGAGGATTTTGGGGGGTCAGTCCCCCCCAAAATCCGGAACGTTTGATATTGTTGAAAATAGTAACTATTAAAGGTATGAAAAGTCATACAGGGGGTGGGTCAAAATTGGTGGGAAAAAAGGGTCAATTTTCAACGGGAATCTTCATGCAGGAAAGTATATACTTTCCTATACGTCCAGAAAGTCATTAGTTTCCTTATAGAATTTCAATAATTTCCTTGTTAGCTCATTTTCTTCGTTAAGCATAAAAGTCCTGAACACTTTTCCTACTTTTTGCTCTTTAACAATTCCAAGTTTTATCAGTGGTTCCATAACCCTGGATACACTCGAATGGGACAGACCTGTCTCTTCTGCAATCCCGAATAAAAAGGTGGTATTGCCCCGATTATCAAGAATATTCTCAAGAACCTGAAGCTGGGCCGTTTTTCCGAATAATTTTTCAAGTGAACTCATTATAATCATAGATAAATTGACTATTAATATATATTAAGCTATTCTGTTTTATGTAGTATTTCATCAATTATTCTCAGAACCAGATTTATTGTAAAAATACAACAGAATCTATTTTTCAAACTTTGCTATTTATAGACAAGTATAAGTAATATTATGTAAATCTATTAATTAGTTGGTTTTATTGAAGTAAAATCAAATAAGAATAACAGGAGTGTTGCTTATGGGAAGAAAATTATTCCGGACTCTTTACAGACTCTATATAAGATACACAATGATAGGGTTTGAAAAAAGAAGCAATAACAATGTCAAGCCTAAACAATTACAGCATTGAGTTTAACAAGTTTTAGAAAATAATTATTTTTAAACAATAGTATAGCCGAAATATCGTGGGTGGCCTGCTCATTTGTAGATAATAAATGGCATATCTTAAATATACAGAAACGGTAACCATAAAAGACGCAGATACATGTAGATTGAAGGTTGCTGTTAAGTGTTTCACCTCAAAGAGCGCAATGTTCGCAAAGACATCAACACCCGAGGCAACCACACACATTCAGTCTCCACACAAGCAGCGGGGCTGGCCCGGGGTGAGAACTGGAAAGATGAAACCGGCAGAGGCATTGAGAAGTGAGTAAGCACATAAGGATTTCCATATCCGGAAAATAAGTCTCATTTAAATACGATTAAAGCGGTTTTGAGATGTGCAAAAAGTAAGTTACAATATTATTGAAAGAGCACCAGAAGTTCAACCAATCAACCCAAAAATGTGAGCCACACAAATGTACAACATAATTGCAGTTGATATATCAGGACGCCATAAGATCAATGACCGCTACTACATGGTATGCGCAGCTGTATCCGTATCAATCACTGCCGAACATATCGAGAAAGTGAACCAGATCAAGATCAAACCATTCTGGCTGGACTCAGCACCCGAGTTAACGGATATCATACAAGTCATTGAAGATACTGTAAAAGAGATTGAGTTTGGGGGTACTATCATTACCGAGCACGGGGAAATGTATAACCAGCCGGAAAAAGTGGTGGCGAGCATGTTTTCACGCAAGTTTAAGTATCAGGAATCACTGGGGGATCGTAGTTCTATCGAACTGGCACACCATATATCACTTTGCACACGAAATCTTCTTTTAAGTGAACTTGGAATTGAGAGTTGATAGAATTTTGTTACGATTGAAAGCATAGTTACAATTACAATTACAATTACAATTGTAGACTGTTTGAAGGACTTATGAATTATGAAACGTGTGATACTTGTCCAGCGAAATGAACCCACAAACGATGAATCAAAAAACATACGTAAACTTATTGAACTGCAGGATCTGGCAAGATCTGCAAACTACAAAGTTGTTGGCGATGTTACACAAACAAGAAGACCTGACAGGAAATACCAGATCGGGCGTGGAAAGGTTGAAGAACTGGCCTTGATGATGGAAGAGTTGGGAGCCGATGGGATTATCTTTTCCAACCAGTTGAGTACAACACAGATATACAACATTTCCGAGACTTGCAAGTGTGAAGTAATTGACAAGTTCCAGTTGATACTAGAAATATTTGCAGAGCGGGCAACCACAAAACGTGCTAAACTTCAGGTCGAACTTGCAAAATTACAGTACGAACTCCCAAAAGCAAAGGCAATCATGTCACTTCTTAAAAAGGAAGAGCGTCCAGGGTTTATGGGACTTGGGAGTTATGAGGATTCGTATGAGCAGGACATCAGGAGCAGGATAAAACGAATACAAAAAGAGCTTGCAAGTGTCCAGAAAGACAACGAATCACTACGGATCAAGCGGCATGAACATGGTTTTTCAATTGTATCACTGGCAGGCTATACCAGCGCCGGAAAAAGCACACTTTTCAATGCACTTGTAGATGAAGATGTACACGTTGATGATATGCTTTTCACAACACTCCTGCCAATAACACGGGCGCTGAATATCCATGGGCGTCGTGTACTTTTGACTGACACGGTCGGCTTTATTGAAGATCTGCCGCACTGGATGATCGATGCGTTTCGTTCAACACTAAGCGAGATATTCCTTGCCGATGTCATCCTGCTGGTTGTTGATTCATGTGAATCTCCTGACATCATGCGGCAAAAACTTGTCACTTCGCATGACACATTCTGGGAACAAATAAAAGGAGTGCCTATCATCACTGTGCTGAACAAAATTGACAGAATTACAGAAAATGAACTGAATGAGCGACTCGAAAATGTAGGGTACCTTACTCCAAATCCTGTTGCAGTCTCTGCAAAAAATGGTTTGGGATTTGATGAACTCAAGATGGAGATATATAGGCAACTCCCGAAATGGAAACGCGACACAGTTTCATTGCCATTGTCGGAATATGGAATGTCAATTGTATCATGGTTGTTTAATGAAGGTATTGTGCACAACATCAATTACAAAGACCGGATCATAGTCGATTTTGAAGCGCGGGATGAGATTATTCTAAAGGCAAGGATAATCGAAAAAAAAGATAAACATGGGCATAACCATATGTTTACTTAATAGTGGAGTGCACCCCAAAAAATGGTGCCAAATTCTATGAAATCTCATGTATTTGCCTCAAAACTAGGTGGTGTTCTACAAATCGTGACCTATATATTAATTGAATTTGTTGATTTATGAAATATTATTCATAAAGGATGGGAAGGAACACGGATGCCACGGATTCGACGGATACGCACGGATTTAGGATTTCTTATTCAAATCATTCTTTCCTGTCATTCGTAAAAAGAGTTCATTTGTTTTTTTATACATGATGCACTTCCCCAGATAACTCTGCACAGATATCTATCAATCTACGAAACACGATACCATAACATAATAGTTTAATCTTAACCACCTGCCAGCGCATCTCTGCGCCTCTCGGCGTTCTCTGCGGTGAAATCCTAAACTTCAGCCATCAATCTGCGTCAATCTGCAGTTCACATTGAATTGCTGTCCGGCCCCCACCCCGTTCTTATAATTCTACACTCCCCCGCCGCTCCGGCATCTGATATTGGTGCATTGAAAGTAAATATGGTAAAATCAACTTAAATTGCCCATCAAACAGCGCTCAGAAATAATACCAGATAGACTTATACTCATCAACATCCTCGCCATCATAATACAACCGTTTTAAATAGCTGTATATGGACACATCCATATAATTATAAGGCTCCACAAGCTCCATCTTCGACTCCCATGGATAGAACCGGTACACACGCCTGCCATCAGGAAGTACCATGATCACCTCATGGTCCTGCCACGCCCTCAGGTGGGACTTGCCCAGCCTGGGTACATTGAACACAGATTCATCAGTTCGCTCCAGACCAGGGAGGAGCCTGGCTTCTTCATGTCGTTCCTGCTCAAGCCTTGCTATAGGTACACGGTAATCTATAGTTTCTTCCTTGCCCTTGGTGTTAAAAGTATAATAGGGCTCTATACCTGATCTCGTCATAGTTTTTCTAAGCAGGCAACTTTCGAATTTCTTACTATTATAATAAGTAAAGACCTGCTGGTTGTAAATATTAATGCCCTGTTTTTTTATCCTTGACACCGCATTAATAGTATCAATAGTGATCTCGGTGGGATGCTGAAAATGGGTCACGATACATAGGTCACGTTTCCCCAATTTGTGGTATTTACTAAAGATATCGATCAGGTTGTCTGTAAACCTGAAAGGCAGAGTTACCAGCGTCCGTGTCCCAATCCTGATCCGTTCCACATGTTCGATGTCAGAGATCATGCCAAGGAGCCTGTCAATAATGGAATCGTTCAGTGTCAACGGGTCGCCTCCCGTTACCAGCACCTCGCTGATATGCGGATTGGCTTTTATCCAGTCAATCGCCTTTAATGTAGTCTCCTTTGTGATAGTGCTTTCCTGGAGACTTTTGATCTCCCAGTTCCTCTGGCAATAGACACAAATCTGGGGGCATGATTGAAACGGTTTTAAAATAAGTATCTTAGGATACCTCCTGGTAATGGCTTCAATGGGGCTTGTTGATGCCTCATCCATGAAATCCAGGCTTGCCCCGGTCCGGATGCTCCTTAAATAGTTCTGGCAGTACGTCTCACTGGGCAGTACCTGTGCCCTTATAGAATGGTCATATTGTTTCCGTTTCTCCCTGTCAAATAAGGATAAGTAGTACGGTGTTATCTGGAACGGGATATTATTTTCAATAGCTAATTTAAGACCACGTATTTCCCCCCTGTCCAATGTCACCACATTTTGGAGCGTATCAA
Organism: Methanosarcinales archaeon; assembly: GCA_030666885.1. Taxonomy (GTDB): domain Archaea; phylum Halobacteriota; class Methanosarcinia; order Methanosarcinales; family Methanocomedenaceae; genus Methanocomedens_A. Next base: position 5,223 of record DAOUWY010000043.1, on the reverse strand, counting down.
TGTCAGAAATGATATGGTCCAGGTGCCATTTATAGTCAAGCCAATCTTCTTCGTTACTGCCGAATTGTTGTAAAATACGTTTTTTCATGTCATTTCTTTCAGTGACCAGGTCATGGTCCAGACCTGTCCTGTATTTCTTGAAAAACAGGTCCATTCTTTTAGAATAATCATCCAGGAACATTGTTCTCTCAAGGGCAGCGTCCATTCCATCGAGATTTAAAAATGCAGGTTTTTCTTTTTCAGCAAATAAAGCGGAATTCCCATTAATTCCCCTGAACAGGTAAATAAACTCGAAAATGAACCCCTCACTGATATTCTTAGGTACCCTGTTTTCCCTGGCAATATTGTACAATGCCCTGAGAGCTGAGAAATGTGATTGCTTTTCATTCTGGGTCCGTAAGATCGTCTTTAGAACCCTTATGCAATCCCGCGCATTCTTTTTTTCCAGGATGTTCATATCCTGTTTACCATGGGAATATATCGTGAACAATGATGCATCTATACCATTCAAATAACGGAAAATCTCATTCCTGGAATCATGGAAGTTAATACTATTCTTCAGTATCCTGTGAATAGTGGGATCAGATTTCCATAATAATCTTACCAATTCTTCCCTGGAGCTTGTAATTATATCTTTCATATTAACCATTTTTTATTGATTTTTATGCTCAAAACGCATCAAGACAATTACAACCGTCAACGAGTGACTACTTGCTTGAATTAATGTTGTCTCTAAAGAACATTTAGAGTAGTAATTTGAAGGAAGGTCAATTGTATTTAAAAGAATTGCCTGGCTGCGTAATAGCTGCAAATATCAAGAATTCATTTATCTATTATTTATTTTAATAATACCAATAGCATTCAATTATAAAATGCTTATGGGTTTATTTACGAGAAAAGTAGAGGAAGTTAGATGCTATGCACAACAGGAAAATCCTCTATTTTGTCAGAATAATTTGAGTATACAGATTATTCATTATTCGCAGTAAAGTCTTTGTAAATCTTTCACAAACTATATACTTAGGAATGCCTAAATATATCAACGTGTATTTACAATGACAAACGAACGAATTGAAGAATATCTTGAAACTATACTTTACCTTACAAATAAAAGCAAGGGTCCTGCAAAGACTAACCAGATAGCTGAAGAACTAAAACTCTCACCCCCAAGTGTTACTGAGATGATCCACAAACTCTCGAAATCCGGCTACATTAAATACACACCTTACCATGGCGTAACCTTGACCTCAAAAGGATGCACGGAAGCAATGAGGATAAAACGCCGCCATCAACTGCTTGAAACCTTCCTCGTTGACGTACTGGACCTGGACCCTAAGTTTGCCCATACAGAGGCCTGTAAAATGGAACATTCCATCTCAGAGATAACACTTGAAAAGATGTGCGCCTATATGGGGCATCCGGAAATATGCCCTGACGGGAATCCCATCGGCCAGGGCAAATGTTGCAGAGGTGAAACATCCCAGGCATTATACAGGGATTATATCCCCTTGTCTGAATTGAAGGAAGGAGATAACGGTATTATCAAGTTAATATCACTAACGCGAGAAATAAAAGACCGGCTTTCCAACATCGGCCTGATACCTGACAGTAAGGTCACTGTCAAACGAAAACTCGGCAAAGGAACTTTATCCATAATTACCATGGGTACTGAAGTGGCAGTGGGTAAGGATATTGCAAAGAATATCCTGGTCCTGGGCGAGACGGTGTGATCTGAAATTGAAATCCTGTTGCACCACAGACTGTGATAATAAACCATGCTCCTGGTTGACCATCGCCCTCGTAGGCAACCCGAACGTGGGCAAGAGTGCTTTCTTTTCCAGGCTTACTGGTGTAGGTGTTGAAGTATCCAACTATCCGGGCACAACCGTAGAGATCATTAAAGGCACCCTGAAACATGTTGGTGAGTCCATCAATGTGGTGGACCTGCCAGGTGTCTATTCATTATCCGCATCAACTGAAGATGAAAGGGCAGCCATGAAGTACCTGATCAGGGAACGCCCTGATGTGGTAATAAATGTCATTGATGCCACCAGGCTTGCCAGGAACCTCAATCTGGCACTGCAATTGCTTGAGATTGACATACCCATGGTTGTAGCATTAAACCAGGTAGATGCGGCGCAGCAGATGGGTATCAAGATCAACGTGGAGGCGCTGGAAGCAGAACTGGGCGTGCCAGTTATCCCTACAATTGCTATTCGCGGCCAGGGTATTGATACTGTTCTGCACAGGGCAATTGAGATAGTAAGCCCCCAGCCTGTTGACTTACCGTACAGCGGGCGCAAACAGTGCAGACGCTGCCAGGTGAAATATGACGACCATGTAGAGCAGGCCATTGAAAAAATCCAGGAGCAAATGCCTGGCATCAGCCGTGGCATCTGTATCAGGGCTCTTGAAGGTGACCGCGACTTTATTGAGGGTTATTGCGAATATCCTGAACAAGTGATGGAAGCCGCCAGCATACCGCCTGGGATAGAACAAAACCACGGCCAGCCCATCAAGGATACTATTATAAAGGACCGCTATGGCGAAGCAGGTGCCATTGAGCAGACTACCCAGGAAAAGCGCCAGATACCCAGGCAATTCATTGACCGGCTAGATGAAATACTGACATCCAACCGCTGGGGGTTGCCGATATTTGCCATGCTGATGCTAACAATGTTCTATGTAGTATTCAAGGTGGGCGGGTTTCTGGAGACACTTATCATTGATATTTTCCAGACGTACCTGATAACTCCGGTATCGTTAGCATTGAACGGGGTACACCCGCTGGTTGTAAGCGCTATAATCTTCGGACTGCTGGGCATGGAAGCAGGGCTCGCCATTGTAATACCCTTTATAGGCACGTTCTACATCTTCCTGTCAGTGATGGAGGATACGGGATACCTGCCAAGGGCAGCATTCCTGCTGGACCGGTACATGCACAGGTTGGGACTGCACGGGCGCGCCATCATCCCCCTGCTGCTTGGATACGGGTGCAATGTCCCTGCCATTATTGCGGCCCGTACACTTAACACCCACAGGGAGCGCATCATCACCATAACTATGGTCGCACTGACACCATGTTCTGCGCGGACAGTAATAATCATGGGGCTTGTGGGTGTCTTTGTTGGATTCTGGGCCGCTATGTCCATCTATTTCATCGAACTGGTGATCATACTGCTGACTGGGTGGATGCTGGGTAAAGGGCTGACTGGGGAGCAAATGGGCTTTATCATGGAAATGCCGCCCATGCGGTACCCTGATGTACAGGTGATAGTGAAAAAGACCTGGTTCAGGATGAAGGGGTTCGTTTATGTGGCTTTCCCTATACTGATAGTGGGCAGCAGCATTCTGGGCGTGGTTGATGAGCTGGGCCTGCTGGCAGTGTTCGAGGACATGTTAAGACCTGTATTTGTAGGATTTTTGGGCCTGCCGGCATATGCTGCAACAGCATTCATATTTGGCATCCTGCGTAAGGAGATGGCACTTGAGATTCTGGCTGTACTGGCTGGTACGGCTGTGTTCATTGATGTGATGACACCCCTGCAGATATATGTATTCGCACTGGTGGCCACCATCTATGTTCCCTGCGCCGCTACCATAGCAGTGATCGGTAAGGAACTTGGATGGCGCAATATGGTGCTTATCTCAGGATTCACTATTGTACTGTCTATTGTTGTGGGTGGTGCTGCTAATTTATTGGGGCTGGCGCTGCTGTAAGATAAAAATCGTGGGATAAAAGCCTGGGTCTGTACATGATGCCTTTGAGACCGGCCTTGTGCCCGGCCTCGTTCTTTTTGAACGTCCTGCTTCTCCCACCACCAATTAACCGCCTGATCTCCCCGATCTCTCAACGAAGCATTAATATTAAGTGCGAGAGATGTGGATAATAAGGAAAGATCAGTGTATTTAAAATTATGACAAAATTAAAAATTCCTGACTTCAAATCACTCGAAGAGGCGGCAGAGTACTGGGATACCCATAGCTTTGCCGATTATATGGATGATACCGAACCTATTGAAATTGAGGTGCATCTGAAGGGACATAAGATAATTCTGGAAATTGATTACGAGCTTTCAGATAAACTGACGAAAATCGCCAATGGAAAAAAGCAGAGCTGCCAGATTTTGCTTGATTCGTGGATACGTGAAAAAATCCAGCAGGAAACTGCATCCTGAATATCTTGTTAATTTCACACGATAGCTGAGCGCTTATGTTTCTCCCCAACATTGAGTGGGTAAATATTAGACGGGATTTACAGGATGGGGCAAACCATTTTCATATCCTGTCCATTGAGTGCGTTGTTGTTCCATTTGTAAAATAATCAAGCATAACGCCCGTATCTCCGTTGCCTGTGTGCGCTTCGTGCGGTCGTGACTGTGCTTTTCAGATCCCCCACATCTCACAGTTCAAAATTGATCGAATACTTTCACTATGCTTGGCTAAGCATTATTACCAATATGTCTGTTATACAGGGATAGCAATACAGCAGGTGGAAATCGATTGCAGAAAACTTATGACATTACTCTAAAATTTTTATCGGGTAAGTTCCCGGAACATTTCGTGAGCCTCATCTTTAATGAGTTCGAAGGTGATGTTATGCCCCTGGATAAGGAATTGCCGTATAGTAAGCACGATTCCGATTATATTGTCAAAATTGAGGACAAACACGCTGACTGTGATGATGACAAATTCATTTTGCATATTGAATTCCAGAGTACACGTGATTCGAATATGCCGCTGCGTATGATGTCGTACTATGCCAGAATTGTTGATATATACGGGTTATCGGTTTATCCGGTCGTGATATACCTGAATTCAGACAATTTCGGACCCAATACTCCTGATACGTATGTGAATTCAATATATAATGAAGAGATTATGAGATTTAAATACAGGGTGTTGAAAGTCTGGGAAATGGATCCGAAGATGATCATCGATAAGGATTTATACGGTTTGTTCCCAATACTTCCATTAACAAATCATGGAAATACCAATGATAATAAATGTTTGGAAGCATGCTTTGACTTGGTACAGAACGCCGATATAAAAGATGGGGCTTTAAAAGCGGATATGTCTGTATGCACCGGCGTACTGGCAGGATTGAGATACCCGAAGGAATTAATTAAAAGCTTGATGAAGGTGGAGATAATGCAAGAATCAGTAATATATCAGGATATTCTCAATGAAGGAATTGAGAAAGGAAAGAAAGAAGGAATTGAG
>DAOUWY010000251.1 GCA_030666885.1 Methanosarcinales archaeon | reverse complement strand
TAATACCAAATATTAAAAGGAGGAGAAAATTTGAAGCAAATTAAAGTTTTGCTATTATTAATAGTAATATTCTCAATGGTCACTGCGGTTCAGGCAGAAGTGGCACAATATGAGACAGTAAGCAAAATGGCAGAAGACACGAACTGTCAGGCGGTCTGCCATAACCAGGAAATTCATGAGATACATGAATTGACATCAGCCACATGCCAGGGATGTCACGGTGCAAAATTAACCGATCGACAACCTTCATGTTACAAATGCCATTCAGGTTCGATACATAATGTTCACCTAAAAAAGGTACAGACTGAGGATTGTTCGTACTGCCATGAAGGGCTTGATAGTTTACATCTGGAAATGATGTCTGATACCCTATGTGCACACTGCCACGGTGATCTGCTGAACGTTCACGGCGGACCAACAGAATCCTGTGATAAGTGCCATGGTTCAGCAGCGAATATTGTTTCACCAGTTGCAGGTGCGAGCGACATAATTGTCTGCCAGGCCTGTCATGTCTCAGCAGATGTTGCGATACTTCATGGTGAGGCTTCTGATCCGAATTCATGTTACAGGTGTCATAGGCCTGGTTCTCTCAATGTGAGTGCAAGTGAGATCCCTCACTTTATCCATATTCCTGATGTTGCATGTGAAAAATGCCACATAGACCAGGGTACGGGAAAGATCATGATTCCAGAATGTATACTATGCCACAGTGTTGAAACACTTCACGGATACAACCAGATATCCCTTAAAACCTCAAGTACCGGTTTAAAGTGTTCTGTATGCCACCCAATGGCAGCGGATGAACCAGATACACCAGATGTAGTAGAAACCACTCCGGTCCATACTGAAGGACCTGCGGACACTGCAACCGAACCTGACGATGGAACTTCCGGGACCCCAGGGTTTGGAGTAGTCATGGCATTAACATCACTGGCTATGCTATTTGTGATCAGGAAAATCAAGAATTAAATTTTAACTGCCATCCGGAAGATAGTTATTCTATCTTCCCATCTTTTTTTTTGAATTATTTTTATATGAATGAGTGATTTATATATATATATTTATTTATTTTATCATTCATTACAATTCAGCATATTTCATCACTATATCAGGTTCAACATCCTTCTTTTAATTCCCAGGCATGCCTGGTAGAACTGAACTCCAAGTGGAGTCCTGGTGCCATGTACCACAGTATTTCCGTCCATTATTGCTTTAAATACGGCCTTAACTGATGGCTCTGCGTCAATTTCAGTGTAAGCCCTGCCCACCATTCCCACAAAATGGGCATCACTGTTACCCAGCATAGGCAGACCCAGGGTCTCGGCCATTTTCACTGCCCGTTCGTTGAATTTACCAAGGATGAACCTGGAGTTCAGGACCTCGATGGCATCCACGTCCAGGTCAGATACATCGCCTAAACTTTTCGGGTAGCCCTTGTAGGGATGGGGTGCCACGATAAGGCATTCATGCTCCCTGGCCATTTTAATAATATCGCCGGGGTCAGAATTTACCGGGAACGCTTCATCTGCACCCAATACCAACAGATGACCACGGTTAGTTGTCACCTCTATCCCTGGGACTACCAACAGGTTAAGACCCATTTCATCTACCAGACGCCTGGCTTCAAGCGATCCTTCCATTGTGTCATGGTCACAAATAGCTATTCCGTCCAGTCCTGACATAATGGCCTGTTTCAGGATTGCTGCTACCGGGGAGGCGCAATCCCTGGAATAACATGAATGTATGTGTAGGTCAAGTCGCATTGGACTTTAATTACGTGAGAAGTGTTAAAAAAGATTTCGAACATTACCTTTTTGTTCATTCAGCCCCCTAAGTCCCTTAATCTATCATAAGTAATAAATAATAACTAAACAATTACGAATCACTTCTCATCATCTGTTAAGAAAACAACACATTTTATACTAATCTGGAGGAAGCTTTACTTGAAGGAAATACGTATCCATGGTCGCGGAGGACAGGGTTCGGTTACAGCCGCCGAACTGTTGGCAGTTGCAGCATTCGAGGATGGAAAATATTCCCAGGCATTCCCTGCCTTTGGAGTGGAGCGAAGAGGCGCTCCTATAATGGCTTTTACAAGAATCAGCGAACAACCGATCAGGCTCCGCAGCCAGATATACGAACCTGATTATGTGATCGTACAGGACGCCACGCTCATCGAGACAGTGGAAGTGGCATCGGGTGCTAAGCCTGGAGGTAAGATACTGATAAACACTGAATTTTCACCTGATACCTTTGACCTTGACACAGAGGCAGAGGTCATAACAATAGATGCAACCAGGATTGCCCTTGACATTATTGGGCGCCCCATTGTTAATACTATTCTCCTGGGTGCCTTTGCTGGCGCCACAGGCGAGATCAAGGTTGAAAGCATCCAGAACGCTGTAGCACAGCGCTTCCCCGGTAAAGTGGGCGAAAAGAATTCCCAGGCCGTGCTTGAAGCTTATAACCGCATGGGGGCGGGACAATGAAGGTCACAATCGGCGGAGCTGTAAAGCCCGGTACTACCAGGGTCAATAAGACCGGCGGCTGGAGGAATTTCAGGCCCCTGTACCATAAGGATAAGTGTGTCAGATGCGGACTGTGTTCTTTGTTATGCCCGGATAGCAGTATCCACGAGCAGGAAGACAAGTATGTTACCTTTGATTTTGATTACTGTAAAGGCTGTGGCATCTGTGCCAATGAATGTCCCAAGGATGCCATAGAAATGGTGCTGGAGGAGAAATAATATGTCTGGAAAAATGACAGTGGTAGAAGGTTCTTATGCAATAGCCCATTCTGTAAAGGTTTGCAGGCCCAATGTAATATCGGCATATCCCATCACACCACAGACCCATATCGTGGAAAACCTGTCCCAGTTCATGGCTGATGGTGAAATACCCAACTGTGTATATATTAATGTAGAGAGCGAGTTCTCTGCACTTTCTGCACTGGTAGGTGCCAGTGCTACGGGCGCCAGGACATATTCGTCCACATCTTCCCAGGGACTGGAACTGATGCACGAAGTGCTGTTCAATGCTTCAGGTATGCGACTGCCGATCGTAATGACAGAAGTAAACCGGGCCGTGAGTGCACCCATAAGTATATGGAATGATCACCAGGACAGCATATCCCAGCGTGATACAGGCTGGATACAGTTATATGCGGAAGATCTCCAGGAAATGAGCGATATGACAGCCCAGGCCTTTAAAGTAGCAGAGGACAAAGATGTCATGCTGCCAGCCATGGTCTGCATGGATGGTTTCATCCTGTCACATGTATCTGAACCTGTTATACTGCTGGAACAGGAACTGACAGATGAATTCTTACCTCCTTATGACCCGGAGCAT
>DAOUWY010000139.1 GCA_030666885.1 Methanosarcinales archaeon | reverse complement strand
TTCAGGTTTCCATATGCTTATGGAGAATATATATCCAGCCATTATAGTGGAAATGCACACTCATCAAGACCTATTATAAATGTAGTTGAATATACACCCACCCCAACGGCAATTGAAACCTTTGAAGTAAATAACAGTAAAGAAGACACAAATAAATCCGGAATAAATGATCTGCCTGAGATTCCGGGATTTAATTTGTTAACAGGTCTGGTTATTTTTATAATAACTTATTTAATAAAAAAACCTGATCAATAATTTATTACCTATTCCCGCTGATCAGGTTTTCCAGTTTCTGCAGGAAACGCTCCAGTGGTTTAAATGGAATATTGACCTGTCCTGGTTTCGTTTCATTTTTTTCATCTGATTTATCGGGTGATTCATTTGATTCTGCTTTAGTAATTTCTTTTTCCAGTTCAGGTTTATTTGTTTCCGGCTTTTTTGTTTCTTGTTTTTGGGTCCCTCGTGAAATATACCACGATAAAAGTTCCGTGTAAATAATTATACTCAACAATGCGGACCATATCAACAACAAGATATGAAGATTATTAATGGTCAACGTTCCATTCAGGAACTCTCCCTGCTCATAAGATAAAAATTCAATGCAAAAATCAGGTTTTACTATCAATACCAGAATCGGGATAAACACCATAATAAATGCTGCCAGGTATGATGAAACAAAAAGCATGGTGAGTAAGATTAAAAAAATGTATAATATGAAAATAATTATATATAACATTTCAATCATTTTCATTCACCTCGATGCTTTTATTTATTTCCTTTTTCTTTACAATCTCATTGAAGTTTTCCCTATACTTCTTTACTATCTTAATTAATTCAGCTGCTTCATTTTCATCCGGTGAATGGAATTTCAAAATTATTTTATCTTTCACATGATTTTCTAAGATTTTAGTTTCATTACCAACCTAAATGTCACAAAAACAATACACATATTACACATATTACACATATTAAACTTAATTAAGCGACCATTGAGATCATGAATATTAATTGTATTCAATATACAAAGACCTTCATTAAGTTTATCCATCGACTTTGGCTATTTTTTCACAGTGTGGAGTTGGGCTTGTAAATTCGTACAATTCCTTCACCTCATTCTAACCAAAAAAGCGTAGCTTCCACCTAAAAATTGCTCCATAATCCAGATAGAAAAGGTTAAGTTGTTTATAGTGTATATACACCACACAAATGACAGAACAAAAAACCTTCATCCGCAAAATCAAGCAAGGAGACAAAGTAAGATATGCCGAAGTATGGAACGAGCGACGCGGAAAAAAAGTAATCCAGCATCATGTACGGTATTTAGGTAGTGACCCGAACAACCTTCCTGAACCAAGTTCGTTCAATATTGAAAAAATTCACTTCGGATATTTAGCTCAACTAATTCTTAGTGACACCATCTCTGCTGATGACATCTATCTCATGCTCGATGGGATGGGCAAATCCGTTAAACGCAAAGAAGTAAAAGAAATCATCATTCGTCACAATCTTAATGAAAAAAAAACTCGCCTTCAACTGGTGTTTCCGAGAAAAAGAAAGAACGATGTCCAATCTGCAGTCGAAGACTCACAGTCAACTACACTAACACACGACAAATAACAAACTTCCATGGAACAAAACGTAACAAGACCCGGCGCTTTTTCAAAAAAGATAGTAGCACATCAGATATCCATATCTTCCAGCTTTGATTTCAATTCCCTTATCCGGTCCCTCAATGCAGCAGCTTCTTCAAATTCAAGCTGTTTGGCTGCCCTTTGCATCTTAGCTTCCAGGTCGATGATTATATTTAATATCTCTTCTGTAGGCATATCTTCAAACAGTTCTACCCCGGTCTCTGCCTTCTTGCCTGGTACGATGTCAGCCCTGATGGCCTTACTGATGGACCGGGGTGTGATATGATGCTGCCTGTTATATTCCTTCTGGATGCTTCGGCGCCTGTTTGTCTCATCCACTGCCCTTTTAATAGAACCTGTGATATTATCAGCATACAGCACCACCCTGCCGTGCACATTCCTACTGGCACGGCCAATGGTCTGGATCAGGGACCGCTCAGAGCGCAGGAATCCTTCCTTATCAGCATCCAGTATGGTAACCAGGGCCACTTCGGGCAGGTCCAGTCCTTCCCTGAGCAAATTGATGCCCACCAGCACATCAAACTCCCCCAACCGCAGGTCCCTTATAATCGCTACCCGCTCAAGGGTGTCGATGTCAGAGTGCATGTACCTGGCCCTGATATCAAGTTCAAGAAGATACTTGGTCAGGTCTTCTGCCATACGTTTTGTAAGAGTAGTGACCAGGACCCTAAAGCCATTTTCAACACAAAGCCGTATCTCACCGACCAGATCATCCACCTGTCCCTCAACCGGCCGTATAACAACTTCCGGGTCCACTAACCCCGTAGGCCTGATTATCTGCTCAACCACCCGGCTGCTGTGTTCCAGTTCGAAATCACCAGGGGTTGCAGAGACATATATCGACTGCCTGACCCTGTCATGGAACTCATCAATACGCAGCGGCCTGTTATCATAAGCACTGGGCAGCCTGAAACCGTTGGACACCAGTGTGTCCTTACGGGCGCGGTCCCCGTTATGCATGCCTTTTACCTGGGGCAGGGTGACATGACTTTCGTCAATGACCAAAATGTAATCGTCAGGGAAGAAATCAAGCAAGGTATAGGGTGGTTCGCCAGGGGAGCGATCATCCATGTGGCGGCTGTAGTTCTCGATACCTTTGCAATATCCGATCTCCTGCATCATCTCGATATCGAACCTTGTCCGTTGTTCCAGCCGCTGGGCCTCCAGTAGTTTCTCCCGGGAACGAAACAGGGCCAGGCTTTCCTCAAGTTCTGCTTCAATTGTATGTATAGCCTTTTCGATAGTCTCCACAGGCATGACATAATGCCTTGCAGGGTAAATGGCCACCCTTTCAAGTTCGTGCAAGGTATAACCTGTAAGCGGGTCGAATTCACATATCCGTTCCACTTCATCACCGAACAGTTCGATCCGTACCCCTGAATTGGACATAGCAGGGAAGACCTCAACTGTATCACCCCTGACCCTGAACGCACCCTGTGTAAATTCTACATCATTACGTTCGTACTGTATGTCCACCAGTCCACCCTGGATATCCTTTCTGTCTATGGTCTGTCCCAATTCGATCATCAAGGTCATCTGTCGCCATTCTTCAGGACTGCCCAGGCCATATATGCAGGATACGCTGGCTACAACTATCACATCTGGGCGCTCCATCAGTGACCGGGTGGTGGCCAGCCTGAGCCTTTCTATCTCTTCGTTGATGCTGGAGTCTTTTTCAATATATGTGTCAGTGGCAGGTATGTATGCTTCTGGCTGGTAGTAATCGTAATAGCTGACAAAGTATTCCACGGCATTGTCAGGAAAGAATTCCCTGAACTCGCTGTATAGCTGGGCAGCAAGGGTCTTGTTATGGGCTATGACCAGGGTGGGGCGCTGTACCTTTTCAATCACTTTGGCAATGGTGAAGGTCTTGCCCGAACCTGTAACTCCAAGCAGGGTCTGGTGGCGTTTCCCCGCGATGATACCTTCTGACAGGGACTTGATGGCAGGACCCTGGTCCCCTGTGGGTCCGAAATCAGATACTACACAAAATTGAGGCATTGGTCAGATGTATGTAAGGGAGTAGTATTAAAAAGGATGGAGGTATGATGGGTTGGGTAAGATGCTTTCTCGATATGGTCCGCAAATGGCCAGAACCGGGTAACTTCCTTTCTCTTTTATTTGCCGCTCCATACCTCTACCACCTGTCCCGTATCCACATCAACCAGTGCTGACAGGGAACTATCTTTCCATGTGACACTGAGCAGGGTCTTTGGTTCATAGAACTTCTGTGCAGTTTCCGGAAGTATTCGTTTGACAGAAGGAATGCCGTTTCCACCCATGCCAATAGATAATTCGTCCCTGATCTGTTCATTATGCATTGCAATTCCAATAGCTTCGCCCCGAACGGATTCAGGGATTGCTTCAAGAAGATAACTGACCCGTATCAGTTCATTATTGTCATGGTTATAGGTGAAATCATACAGATCAGGGTGCATAGTATTTGCCGGTACGCATGATACATGCAGGCGCAATTTGTCATTTTTTTGCGATGCACTGATCGTGATATTCTCATATTCTGTTCCTGCGTATGGAATTACCTGCTGTATGATCTTTTTCCCGATATCCTCACTTTTGGCAGGAGGTGTACCTATCCAGGCAACACTATTTTCAGAAGATGCATTATCGGTTCCTATGATGCATCCTGAAATTGCTGCTATAAGTAATGCAATCAATATAACTACAGACAGAGCAATTGATTTTTTCATAATTACTGCACCAGATAAAAAGTAAAAAGGCGCAATGCGCCTTTACAACTTTCATTCACCCGGACCGAATGTTATCGTATAACTGAACATATCAGTATTACCTGGAAGTATCCCAAGCGTCCAGTCCCCGGCTGCACCAGGTGCGGAGTATTCTTCTACATAACTCGAAGAAAGATCCTGGTAAATGCCAGTGCTATCAGCCTCCCATGGCGGGAAATTCGACATCCCAAGACTAACCGAACCGCTGTAAGTTGTTTTAACCAGCGTCATTTCAACCTCGCCTGAATCACCTTCAAGCGTTACATCAAACGAAGGTTCCTTGTTATCCTGGGTGTCTGCACCCATCCACATGGCATAGGCGTATTCACCGAATGGATTCGATGAAATTTCAATCGTTACAGGACCATCGGTTCTGGTAGTGAATGTTTTTATGTACGGCTCTGTTGGCTGTGTCCATACATCAAAATTCATCTGGACCTGTCCATCCCATTCACGGATCGAAAGGTCGTCAATGTTCAGGTCAATGGCTCCGTTGTAGTTGCCTTTTGAATCATCAGGCACTTCCAGGTGTACATTGACAATGGCAGTCTTACCTGCTTTTACTACTGATGGCGCAGTAATTGTAATTGCATCATCTTCGAATGCCGAAGACACCATGCCAAATGGGCTATAATCATACATGCGGTTATTATCATCAATTTTAGGGTCGATCGAAATATCTTTATCAGCTACGTTTTCAAGCTTGATTTCGTAGTCGTAGCTTTCTCCGGATTCAACACGACCATGTAGGAATGGTGTCTGGATCAGGATATTCGGTGGTGTCCATACTTCAACAGAAAAGTGCATGCTGTTAAGATAATCAGGATATGGATTCGGGTATGGTGTTGGCTTCATGTCTTCTGTGAATACAATGCTTGTTGAGTAGTGTCCTATATCCGCATCATGTGGTATGTGTACCTCGATCACAAATTCCTGTTTTGCATCCGGTGCAATATCCGCACTCACAGGAGTTATGGTGACCCAACTTTCTTCAAATAGGTTATCACCATATGGGACAACTGAAACGAATGGTGCGGTTGTGATGGTTTCATCATCTTTGTTTGTCACTGTCACCGTCACTTTATCGCTATTCCCGGGTTTTATCTGCATATTTGAATAACCCGGATTTATCTGAAGTCTTGCAAAATCCATTTCCATATCCATACTATCTGAACCAGTCATTCCTTCATTGATCCTTATTGGCTCCGATGCTGGAACCTCAGCCGCTGCATTTGGAACTGCAAATATGCTCGTAATTAGCAGCCCAAGCATAATTCGTACTATATATTTCTTCATATGTAATTCCTCCTCAACTTGTAATAT
>DAOUWY010000184.1 GCA_030666885.1 Methanosarcinales archaeon | reverse complement strand
TTGACAGTGAAGAGTTCATCGCAAATGCAAAAAAATGCCTTGACCGTTTCTTTGATGAACAGATACTTATAGAACGGGATGAACCTGCACTATATATTTATGGCATCAGGCACACCCTACCCAAAAATATTCAGAGCCAGATACCCGAAATAGCCAGGAGAAATATCTATTTTGCTTTCGGGTTGGTTGGCCTTGTAAAGGTGGAGGATCTGGGCAAGGGCAGTATTGTAGGGCATGAGAGGATTTTTGAAAAACACACAATTGAACGCTATAACCTAATGAGGGCGTGCGGCATGAACTTTTCACCCATAGTATGCGAATACAACATGCCCGCCCATGAGATTAATAACATCCTTGAAGATTACCTGGGCTTTAAGCGACCCGACCTGATATTAAGGGAAGAACGAGCGCCTCTGGTGGACCTGGAACTTAACGGCACCAGGCACATGCTGTGGGAGATCACTGAAATCGAAATAATTGAAAAGATACAGCAGCTATTAAAAGACGGGAAGGTCTTGATACTGGACGGGCATCACCGGTATAATGCGTCCAATGAACTTCGCAAGAAGGACGGTGTGGATTATACTATGATGATGTTCATGGAAGGTGGGGACCGTGCCCTCTTGTTGCTGCCCTGGCACAGGGTGGTAAGGCGTATTGATTTAGGTAAACTTGAGCTACAGGTGGAGCGGTATTTCGAGACAATATGGGATGGGAAACTGGGTGATGGATTCCACAGTGCATTGCAGGATAGTGATAGCAAGTATGACGTAAGGATGGGATTGTATGACGGTGAGAAGTTCTCTGTGCTAAAGGCAAATAAAGAAGATGTTGAGCGGCTTTCAGTGGAATTGGGGGAGAATGTGGGGCTGGACTATATCGCACTGAATAGATGGATCATCGGGCCCTGTGTGGATAATGGCAATACAGATGATGTGGTCTTTGTGGATAGCATGGATGAAGCTGTTAACAAGGTTGATACCCAGGGATTTGATGCGGCTTTCCTGATAAGGCCCCTTGCTATTAAAGATGTGGAGTACAAGGCTCATGTGGAGATGAAAAATTTTCCACAGAAGTCCACATTGTTCCTGCCAAAGGTTGCTGAGGGAATAATGATGCGACGGTTCAGGGGCTAGGGGCATCTGCATCTGGCGGGATTTTCGTCTTTGAATTGATAAGGGCAATATTCAGAGCATGATTTTTTCTTTTATTTGAGCAATATCATGTTCTATCATTGTGATCCTCTCGTCAAAATGGGATCTGAAATCATCCCGGGTGGACAGGATTTCAGATGTTATTTCTATCCTGTTTTGATCGATTTTAGCACCAAGATCATCTCCAAGACCATCGATTTTAGCACCAAGATCATCTCCAAGACCATCGATTTTAGCACCAAGATCATCTCCAAGACCATCGATTTTAGCACCAAGATTATCTCCAAGACCATCGATTTTGTCACTAAGATTATCTCCAAGACCATCAATTTTGTCACCAAGATCATCTCCAAGACCATCGATTTTGCTGCCAAGATCATAAAAACCGTTCTTTGACACATGAATGAGCTCTTTTAACAAATCCGCCGCAGTGTCCAGTCTTTCATCGGTTTCCCCTTCATCCACAAGCTTGAAGAAGCTTTCATATTCCCCGGTAGAGGTGACATATTCCTTTTCAAGATCAGTGACGTTTATGAGAGTGTTTTTAATATTTACGGCCTGTATGAATCTCTCTAAATCGGTCTCATTTCCTTCAGCTATAATTTTTACTCGTTTGTCCGGGAGATTTGCCACGTACCCTTTTATGTCTAATGCTTTGGCTATGTCTACGATTTTTGCACGGAATCCGCATTGCTGGACATCGCCTGAGATATGGAGAATTACTTTTTCCATTCAATAATTCTTTTGGTCTGAAGTCGATATAAAGGTTATGGATGAGGGGGATTCAACAATTGCAGAGTTTATTAGTGTCAGGAATAAGAGTATCCGTTTCATTTTGATAAAATCGTTGAAAGATGTTTTACTTGATAAAGGTGAATCGCTTGCAATATTCCAGCAGATGCCCGAGGATAGTTTCTGGCAGGCCCCGGATACGTCAGTAGAGGTTGAAAAGATGTGACTCCGGATGTGAAAATCGTTGTTTTATTCTATGTTCAAGCTTGTAGTACCTGATTATATTTACCTCCTGGACAATATTGTTCATGTTTGCCATATAATTACAAAATATTTTTCTAAAATCATCTATTAAGGAAAAAAGTATCATTATGATTATGATGAGGCAAATGCTTATATACCTTATGATTATAATGAGGTACTTAGCGAAGTATTGAATACTCGAATATCAGGTGTTTTAAATATCTGTTTTTCGGCATATCAATATTCACAACAAGGTGAAATAAAAATGTCAAAGATAATGCACGCCCAGATGGTCATTATAGAAGATGACTTAATCGCCCTGAAAGAGAAATCGGGTGAAAAAAACACCAAGGATGCCCTCGCCAAGGCTGTGGCTCACTACCTTGAATGCGAATACACACAATCAACAGATATGTGGGCAAAGAAACTTGAAAAGGCAATGAAGAAGAAATCTAATAAGTAAACAAATATGAAAGCAAATAGGAAATTTAATAATGATGAGGATGCAGTTTCGCCAGTCATTGGTGTTATCCTGATGGTAGCTATCACTGTCATCCTGGCCGCAGTCATTGCGTCGTTCGTGTTCGGTATGAGTAGTAGCCTGAAGAAACCGTATAATATAGCAGCAACAGCATCCCAGCAGGGTTCCACTATTACGGCAGTGTTTAATGGCGGTCCGGATGCTGACCAGGTCGATTATTTAAATGCTACAATTGGTAGTAATAGTTTCAGCACTGCCGGTACTGATTTTGCGTCAAACAGTACAGGTTCAATTGCAACTACTACAGGAACAAGCGGTTATAATGACCATGTTATTGTTGTGGCAAACTTTAATGACGGCACATCGCAGATAATATTAGATACGTTCGTGTGATACTTTGGTATCACACATTTTCTTTTTTTTTACGTATAGGAAAGTATAAACGCATTTCCTTCTCTCGCATCTGAAATAGATAAGTTGATTTCATTAGCTTTCGTTTAATTGTGTGTCTACAAAAACCAAAGCAAGGAACCGAATTCAGTGATGAAGAAACGAAGCTGATAATTAGAAGCTGGATAGATGAAATCAAGAGAGTATTCCAATATGATCCTTTGTTGTGCCCTTATTGTAATACTGAAATGGAACTTATAGAAATTTGCTATGAGGGGACTGAAGACTATCTGACAGAAGAAGGATCATTTTCATGTAAACCGGCCCCATCAAATCAAGAATCTTAGCCAACAGGAAAGGATGCAGTTAATTATAGCTCTGATTAGAAAAAATCAGAATGGAAGAGGGGCAAATATAGAAGTGGTGATTTCTGAAGCTACTGATAGAGGAATCTACAGAGACCAGATTCTCAATGACTTTCAACATTTAAAATTTAATGGATATATTTACGAGCATAAAACAGGGGAAATCAAATCAACATTTTGAGGGCAACAGTTAATTTTGCCCCCGAAGGGGGCTTTCTTGAATAGATACGAAAAATATCTATTTTTTTTCAAAAACCGCCAAGTGATAGTACCCCAATCTATTAAAAGGAAATAACCACCTTACTTTATCTTCAAAACGAATAAAGAATTTTTCATAAAAATATAGTTTCCTATTATTATGTGGGTATAGCAACAGTAGCAGACACCCGATTGATACCTTAAACCCGATATTTTTCAGTATGTTTGATAATTCACTTTTTGAAAAATAATATGTCCATAATCCATTCAGAGTATAATCCTTATTAGTTAAGGCATGTAATATCCAGCGTCCTTTTGCGTTGAGAATGGTTTTGACCCACCAGGTTAGATTCCATCTATTCACAACAGTGATTACAGCCAGGCTGTTGTTATGCAAGACCCTGTATATCTCCTGGATGGCTATATTTATCTTTGGTACATGACTGTATACTCCAAAGATTGAAATTAATCCATCAACGCAATTATCTTTAAAAGGAAGAGCTTCGGCCGAGGCAATGATCAATGATACTTTATCATTCAGGCCGGCATTATTTACCCTGTCTTTTGCAATTCTTATCATTTCCCCTGAGATGTCCACACCAATTACCTGATAATCTTTTTTTGCAAGAAATAATGTTTGTTCTCCAGTCCCACAACCTATATCAAGAATTAAACCGGGTTTTAAACTATTAAGAATAACCTTGTTCTCTACTGACCGCATATATTCAAGCCTTTGATTATCAAATCTGTTGTCATAATTTCCGGCAAGATCTTCATAATATCTTACTATACTTGTTCTATGCGACATGTTGAGTGAGTTTATTTATCCATGGGGTGCATGTAAGACCTCGGATTTCCAATCCTGTGATGTGCAAGCCCCGCACAACCGGAATGCTTATTCTAAAAAAGCATTTGTTGAAAATGCCTGAGGGGATACGCATGCCTACATATAATTAAGACTATATTACTGTTGTTGTATATGCATTATCTCCGAATAACTTTATAACTTTCTTCCATCTCATTTATTTCTCATTCCAACTCAGTTTTCCATCAACCTGGACCACATTCTTAATTTCAGCATAATCTTTAGATATATT
>DAOUWY010000149.1 GCA_030666885.1 Methanosarcinales archaeon | reverse complement strand
TATTATTTAGCATGAAAGTACCCTTAGGCACTTTCATTTTTTTGTGCATGTTATTCGAAGAATTTCATGTACGTTTTCTGGTTACACTTCATTGGTCATCGGTTAAGGAGTTTGATAGAATCGGTATGTATTATTTTCCAAAAGACCAATGATTTCATACGATTCTCCAATTTAATTTAAATCGAACACGGATGACACAGATCTGACGGATTTTCACGGATTTATTTATCATCCGTGAAAATCCGTGTCATCCGTGCAATCCGTGTTCCATTACAATATTACTCTTAACCGATGACACATAGATTACACATATTAATCAGTTCTGTTAAACGCGGATATTGCATGCGAAATCTGTGTTCATTTGCGTTCATCTGCGGTTCGTTATAGTTTAAAAGACCAGAATAAATAAAAAGTCTCCTATTTGCCCAATTCCCTGGACCTTTCGGATGCAGCTATCACCGCACTCATAACAGCACCCCTCACCTTCCTTTTCTCAAGCGCCTCAATACCCCTGATAGTAGTACCGCCAGGCGATGTCACCATATCCTTCAATTCACCAGGATGCTGGCCAGACTCCAGTATCATCTTAGCCGCACCCAGCACAGTCTGGGCCGCCAATGTCTGCGCAGTGGTTCTGTCCAGTCCCTGGTGCACGCCGCCGTCTGCCAGCGCCTCTATGATCATAAAAACAAATGCAGGCCCACTGCCGGACAGCCCGGTAACAGCATCCATCAGGTGCTCATCCACCACAACAGTCCGTCCCACAGCACCCAGAATCTTGCGGGTGGTTTCCACATCAGCTTCAGTAGCTGCATCTCCCTGACAAATAGCAGAAGCAGCCTCGCCAACTGTGGCGCAGATGTTAGGCATCACTCTTACTATCCGGGTCCCGCCAGGCAGTTCATCAGCCAGGTTGTCGATATTTACACCCGCTGCAATAGAGATGAACAGGTGCTTCTTAATTGTTGATTCCTTAATACCCTGCAGCACATACCTGATTATCTGGGGCTTCACTGCAAGTACGACCACATCTGCCTTCTCCAGTGTATGTAAGTTATCGCACGAAACAACAATTCCAAGTTCCTCTGACATTGATTCAAGTTTCTGCTCATCAATATCACTGGCACATATCCTGTCGGGTTTCACCAGGCCGGCATTTATCATGCCCCTGATAAGTGCCTCCCCCATCTTACCTGTTCCAATAAATCCTATAGTCAAGTTTTTCATCTGAATCACCCGGTTTACTTCGTATTTCGCTTTGGCTCCATATACTCTATAGCATCATCAAGACCGCTGGCTTTAAGCGTCTCATCTGTGGGTATGCCATCCATATCCCAGCCCCTGCGCTCGTAATATATATCCAGTATCTCCCTGAACTCATCCCTGTTCAACACCTTTCCCGCATGGGGCCCCGTCTTGATAGGGTCATTGAACACCCGATCAGGCGGCTTATCATCATCCCTGCTCAACCCCAGCCTTATATTTATAGCACGGGTCAGGTTGTAAACGTCATTACTAAGTTTTAGTAGTTCTTCCAGTGTGAACTCAATGCCGACAGCCGCACTAAAGAACTCGGCATAGGTATTCTCATCAAATCCCAGTTCTATCCAGGGCAGCCTGCACACACCCAGCATATCGAACAAAGGACGTACGGTCTGGTGATATATGACAAGGTCTGCCTTTTCATTAAGGTCCCAGTTGCATCCCATCTCAAGTTCCTTTGCAACAGGCCAGGCTCTTGCATGGTGTGCCCCGATATCCGAAGTGGCATATCCCAGCGCCATGGTCATGGCCACCCTGGCATCATATGCAGACTGGTCCAGTCCCTTCACATGGCTTATTATGGGTGCCAGCTGAGGCCAGCGTTCTATCACACCATATACACCCTCTGCCAGTGTATCGCCCACACCTTCTCTGAAGGCAATCTTACGTATCATTTCCATGATACTTTCGTCATCGCCCCAGTTCAATGCCATGCCGTCCAGGTCTTCCAGTGTGACCAGGTCTTTCTCATAGGCCTCTATCATGACACTGATAAGACTGCCTGCTGTAATGGTATCTATGCCGTATTCGTCACACAGGTAGTTGGCCCTGACTATGGCACTAAAATCACTTATACCCACATTGGAGCCGAACATGGCAGCAGTCTCGTATTCGGGCCCCTCTATAACCGTACCAGCATACTTTCCGTCTTTTACCAGGTTCACATTACCGCATGCCATGGGACAGCCAAAACAGGCAGTATCGCCTATCTTGTATTCCAGTTCCATGACATCTCCGTTTATCTTCCCGGCCTCCTCGAAATGGGTGTCCTTGAAGTTGTGGGTGGGGATGATGCCTGTCGTATTGGCATAATCGATAACACTCATCAGGCCCTGGCGCTGCCAGAACTCGAACAGGTTGTGCCTGGAAAGTTTTTTGTATGCTTTGTCACTGATTCCGGTGAGGCGTTTCAGGTCTGCCACAGGCAGGTCCCTGGTGCCCCGAATGGCAATGGCTTTCAGGTTCTTTGAACCCAGGATAGCACCCATGCCGGTACGTCCTGCATTGCGTCCCCAGTCTGCGGTGATACACGCCATTTTAACCATTTTCTCACCCGCAGGACCGATTGACGCCACCTTCACGGTCTCATCACCGATATCCTCACGTAACTGGTGTTCGGTCTCTATGCTGCCCATACCTGCATATTGTTCAGCACTCTTTAGCTGGATATCATCATCATCTATCCAGAGGTAGGATAACCCAGGTGCCTTACCCTTGATAACCACTGCATCGAATCCTGCCTGGCGCAGTTCCACTCCGAACATGCCGCCTATATTGCTGTCCCCGTATATGCCTGTGGTCGGGCTGATGGAACAAATGGATGTCTTGCCGGCTGATGGCAGGTATAATCCTGATAAGGGGCCGGGGGCTATTACTATGATATTTTCCGGGCTTAAGGGGTCAGTATCCTCTTTCAAGTGCTCCCATACCAGTCTGGCACCCCAACCTCTTCCTCCTATGTATTTTAAGGCAAACTCCTCGTCTACTTCTTCTACACTGGTCTTGCACTCGCTCAGGTCAACATGCAGGACCTTCATGAAATATCCGCCATTAATGCTCACCTGGAATCACCCCTTGTTCCGCCGGTCTCGATCTCGGCGTATCTCAGTTTTTTCTTCTCACCATGCTCAAAGTATTCGACTTCCTGCATGTTGGCATACTGTAGTGCCGATGCTAAGCGATGTGCCTGGCCCAGGGTATGCTCGGGGACATACAGGATGGCTTTTTTGGGACATGCCTCTACGCACTTCGGGTTGCCTCCGCACATGTCGCATTTGAATGGTGTGTCTACATCTTCATGCACGAATATGGCACCGATATGACATGCACTTACACAGGCATGGCAGGAGATACATCTATCTTCCAGTATGGTTACCACGCCATCGGTGACCACAATGGCATCGGTGGGACATGCATCCCTGCATTTTGGCTTCTTGCACTGCTCACATACTATGGGCATCTTGATAACAGGATGCGGATAAAGTGAAATAACTCTTATGTTAGCCTTTTTGGGATTATTGACACCGGCATGGGATATGGCACATACAAGTTCACATACCCTGCAGCCGGAACATCTCTCAGGTATCACTGTCAGCTTCTTGCGCAATTTATATCACCTATATAAAATATTGGCTATATTCTATTATAACTATTATATCAATTATAATTATTCTAAATACTAATCTAAATACGATTTTAAATAGTAATATCCTGGATAATACTACCTGAAGAGTATCCATGTCAATAAAAAGATTACTGTGGAACGATATGGTTCTGTGATTGATCAATTCAAATGTCTATTATAAAATCTATAAAAATATAAAACACCTATTATTTAGAAAACTTTAATATCTCATAGTTTAATTTAAGGAATGGTGTAATAATGACTGATTTGAGATCAAGAATCGAGGAAGATAGAGGATTATTGAAAAAAATAGAACTGCTCATTCCCGGTTTTAAGGGATATCGCCAGCGAGAGGATATCAGGGCTGCTGATAGTCTGCTGAGACAGCAACTTGCAGATAGAATGAATGAAACAAACGATATTTTTGAGAACTGCAGGGAAGAACTCAGCAGGGCAATGGAACTTACACTTATTTCAGATATGGGTAATATCTTAAAATATTCGAGACAGATTGAAAACAGGATACGGCATGCTGAACAAGGATATACTGGAATTTCTGCCGACTTTCGAATTGAAGAATCGGAATTGAACAACATATACGAATGGGACCTGGCACTTATCCGGACAATCGATTCGATAAGTAATATGGCAGGGGAACTTCTCAACTCAATACTTGTTTCAGACGGGACTGCAAAACAGAATATGCAAAATATCAGGAATAATTTAAATGAGTTCAATTCAATTCTGGATAAAAGGATAATAAAAATTGCAGGACTTGAGGTAAAATAAATGCTATTTGATAAAAAGACACCAACTACAAAAGGTTCCGGGAAAAGTATGCTTGGAGCGACCACATTCATGTGGGATGATGCTGCCAAAGGCGATAACGTAATGTACCGGATTCCAAGGAACATTATCTGGAACGATAATGTTGTAGTAAGAGAGGATGAATATGCTGTCTTCTTCAGGGACGGGAAAGTATTGACTGTTCTGGATAAGGGCGGCAGATATGGTCTTTCTTCACTTAATATACCTGTACTTACCGAACTTCAACGAAAAGTTACAGGTACCCAGCCCGTGGCTGAAGTGTATTATATACAGCGCAGGGAACTTCGGGGCAAATTTGGTAGTGCCGAAGCGTTTACATTCAGGGACCAGGATTTCGGCATGATCCGGCTGCGCATCTTCGGACAGTTTGCATACAAAATAGTTGATCCCGTGCAGTTCATCACCCAGTTCGTTGGCACGAAAGGCATCAGTGAAAGTGATAATATAATAAGCTGGTTGAAAGATGAGGTAATAATGCAGCTCAATGATGCACTGGGTGAGCTCAAGAGCCAAAAAAATATCTCCGCGCTGGACCTGCCTGCATACCTGGAAGAGATCGAGCAGATACTGCTTTCAAAATTAGAGCCGGATGTGGCAGAATATGGTGTCAAGATAATGCGTATCACCGGTCTTAACATCAATTTCCCTGAAGATGTCCAAAAATCCATAGACGAACGTGCAGGTATCGGAGCCCTGGGCCTTACGGACCAGAAACAAAAAGATGCATATATGGCATTCCAGGCAGGTAAGGCCATGCGTGATGCTGCCCAGCAAGAAGGCGGTGCAGCAGGGGCCGGCGCGGGAATGGGTGTTGGTATGGGTGCAGGTATGGGTATGGGAATGATGATGGCAAACCAGATGGCGCCTGCCACGCAACAACCACAACAGAATCAGCAGTCCCAGCAACCCCAGCAGGCTGCACCTCCTGCCGGAAT
>DAOUWY010000079.1 GCA_030666885.1 Methanosarcinales archaeon | reverse complement strand
TGAACACCCGCCGCATGTGAAAAATGCTATTATTTCAGCATTCTTGTCATAGTCACTGAAGTACATCTTCCGTTGATTGAAGGCCATGAAACACCCCACACCCGGGCATGTCTCTGACACTATATCACACCTGACAACTGCAATCTTAGTGGGTTTTTCTTCGGTGTTCTCTCTGGTAATAATTGTCACCTTGTTTGTATATTGGTTTAATGTTATATATTATTTAGAAGCTAATAGACAGCATCTAATACAGAATCCTGGTTTACCCATATTTTACTATTATCCTGGCTCTCCCCTGGGGTGAGGCTATTGGGTAGTGTCAGAGTGTTCAAAGGTCGCCTTCATACTCCAGGCCACCTTTTACAGAATGCACAAAATCCTCATTCCGGTCATTCGACTGTGCTTCGCTTATTCCCTGCGGAAAGTGCGTTTCAGATAACAGAAATATTTATTTGTGATTAGTTATATAAATATATATAACGATGGAAGAGATAAAGAAATGAGAGACTTTTTATTTTCTTCTGGTTGAACCAAATATGCGTCCAAAGCAAATATATCTGGAAAGGCTCAACACATCGGCTACACTTTTTCAAGTATTCACCAGGCTCAACACATCGAGTACAGTTGTGAAATCTCAGCGTAAGAAACATAGCGTATCTGATGATGCGTTATGGTAAAACCAAATGAAGCATATACAGAAGAGGAACAGGAGCGCATTGATGCGGTCAAGTGATTTATTGATAAACTGATTACCTTTTGCCACACATTATAATATACATTACTCAGTATACAAAATTTATTATATATTCTATAATAAAAAGTCTCATTTGGGTTTCCTTATCAGCAGTTATACATTTCAGCCGATATAACTCAGGTCTTCCTCTTCACTCTTTTTTTCCTGTATCTCTTTCAGGTACTCCTTAAATCCCTCATCAAATTTCTTAGCTTCTTTCTCGATTTCACTCAAGTCTATTTCAATTCCAAGCAACCCGGAAGCTTTTCTTAATCCTGCATAGCATGCTTTTATGTCCAGTGTCTCGGGAAAAGCAGTCTCTGCCAATAGAGCCATTCCTTTTAATCCCATACGCTGTGCATATTCGATAACCAGGCCGTTAACTCCACCTATTTGCATACTCGTGTCAGCTATTTCCACACACTCACTTTTTAAATAATCCAAAAGCTCCTGTGAAGTTGCAACCCCGAATACCTTTGGCTCTTCAACAAATTGTTGTATATGTGTAGCTATCACTGTATAAATAATATCGACATCACACAGCTTTGCAGTTTCAACTATTTTCTCAGCCAGCTCATTATCCTTTGTAATAGAACCGAACTGCATATCACCTGCAAACAAAATGATATTTTGCTCTTTTGAATAGTAGAATTTAAAGGGGCTTACATCCCTTTCCATCGGTACTACCAGGCCTTTTTCAAAGAACACAAGGGACGGCGAGAGATGCGGCACGTAAATATCAGCGAACATCTCAGGTTTCAGGAGTTCAATAAAAGAGGTAACAGTATTCTTGGCAACCATTCCCATCCCGGGAAGACCTACCAGCATTTTGGGCTTTTCCATTTCCGGTTTATTATAAAATCGTATTTCCATATCGTTCAGGACCTTCTTAACTTATTAGATGTATTTTGAATTTGGAATGTTATCCAGGTTTGAGGTGTTATCCAGGTTGGGGGTTATCATCCAAGGTAAAAATATTCCTTTGTCAACGGGTCAATGGCGATTTTTTCACCTTCCGGATTACCATCGTAGCCGGGATATCCGTATTTTCCAGCCGTAGCATCGAGAACCACACATTTTTTCCCATCAATTTCATAATAGGATATTTGCTGGTCTTCAAGTAACTCATCAGGAGAGTAATAGAAATAAAACCTTAGGTCAAAGTCAACAATAGCTTCATTCTTATTCTTATTCTCGAAGATCACACCACCATGTGTAGTTAAATCATTACATTTATCGCTTGTCCATATAACTTCAAAGTTCTGGCATGAAGGATAGTGTTCATATGGAAGGCGGTCTGCCATCAATTCATAATCTGCCCTGGACGGGACTACATACACATTCAATGGGTTGGATGAAGAGACATCATATTCAATATTCATGTACTCGATGGGCGGATTGAATTCTGAACCATTACCGCCATAATAATAGAGATAACCGGGTTTTAAGGTAAAGGTTTGTTGTTTTTGCTCTAAAATATAGATGTTACCGTTTTCCATAACTACATTCATATGACCGGTTTGACTAAGGTCCTTTGAGTACTGGGCGAGAATTGGTTCCCCGATAAATTCCATTAAATGTTCTGTGTCAACATCACATGCCAGACAGTAAGCATGGTCGGGTGTGAGTACCAGATATGTCTGTATTCCAAGGTTCTCTAACAATGACATGAGTAGTATCGTCAGGTCTTCACAATCTCCTCCATGTATGTCCAGGGTTTCATAAGGAGTCTGTATGAATTCCTCTTTTCTTGGGTCACTGTAGTAAGAAAAGTTATCAATTACAAATCTATATATTTTATTTATCTGGCATTCCCTGTCACCTGAAGGGCATTCAGTTACTATGGAAGAGGCCTGTGCCCGCAGGGTCATATTTTCAAAAATGATCTCATTCATATATGGTTCTGCCCTTTTGACAACAGGGTCACCCATAACATTTGAAAGAGTTTCTTCTTCAATGCAGCCACTAATTATTAATGTGCAAATAATGAGAATAACCGCAAACCAGGTATTTTGTTTTTTCATACTATAGAGGCTGCCCCCCAATCCAATTTAAGTAAATGTACAAATTTACACAATTCTTATCGTCTACTCGAAAAGTAGGCCGGGAGGGATAACAAACATTTCGTTTGGGATGCGTCACCGTAAAAAACCTGTTACCCTCTCATCCTTTTAATACACGAATAAGTACGTTTTAGACATATAAATAAATATGCACCACATATAAGATTTTTTTAATTTATTGTTATAAATTAAATAGTCCCTCACAACTGCCCCATCATCTTATGCACCTGCGGAACTGCCCGTACATCCTTCAAATATTTCCCTGCCGCATCCATCAGTTCCAGCAGCCGTTTTGACGTCGGCGGCTCAAAACCCGGGCAGGAAGTTACAGGCTGCAGTACCAGGGGCAGGGTCACGTCAATATCAGACAGGCCCCTGGCAATTATATCCAGGTCATTGCCGGAAGTCCTAGAAGTCACCACACACTTGGCAAATGTGACTACACCTGCATCATAAAAAATACCCAAAGTCTCCAGTTCGGCCTTTAACAATGACTGGTAATCCTCAGTTGCTTTATGCTCGGGCAGCTTGACATCACAAGCCGCCACATCCACCACATACTGTACCTTTCTCGCCTCATCAGGCAGGCAGCCGTTCGTCTCCAGGTACAGTGGATGATCCGGATTCCCGGATAATTCAATGATACACCCGGTCTGTGTCAAAGGCTCGCCGCCAGTCAGGGAAATGTGTCTTGTGGCAGGTGACCATACATCTTCAATAATCTTAACAAGGGAGTCCGTATCAACAGGATTCGGGATATCCATAAATTCACCAGTACCGGGGATACGTTCCACCTTACATACCGGCGCAACCGGAAGTCTGGAGTGTGGAGTATCGCAGTAGCCGCAGTTCAGGGGACAACCCAGGAACCTTACAAAAACCTGGCGTACACCGGTAAAGATGCCCTCGCCCTGTATCGAGTTGAATATTTCATCAATGTATACAGGGCCGGTCATTATTTTTTAAAAATTTAAAAAAATGTGTGGATTTATATTCCGGTAATGCCGTATGATTCCATGATGACCTCTGCATTCAGGTGGCCTGAGTGATAGGTCTTACCTGTATCAAGGTCATTTACCGTGACCTCCGCAGGAGCGAAGATATTGGCATCGATCTTATAGAAATCATAGCCTGCATCCTTGAATGTCTTGAAGAAGGGTTTACCGTAATCGGATGACGTGGAAGATGGTACCTGCTTGAACAACTCTTCATCAAATCCGCGTGTGGTCAGTACAATAGAGCCGTAATAAATGACACTGTCGTTGGTGGATCCCATAGCCTTCAGGTCATCCTTGACCACTGGTGCAATGGGTGCAGTACCAGTCCCGCATACGATCTGGGTGGTATCGAACCCGAGTTCGTTGAGCTTGAAGATACCCGTTTCCACAACCCTGCCTGAAACCTGGACCGAGCCAACGATACTGGCAGTTGGTGCCACCAGTGCTACAGTGTTCTCAACCGGCACATTACATTCATCTGCAATGAACTGCATGACCTTTTCATCCGGAAGCGCACTGGACTCCAGGGCAATGACGGTAGAATCAAATTCATCTTCATACTGTATTCTCTCATATGTGTGCTTTGGCTTTAATGAAAGTGCCCGTGCCGGGCCTGAACCCATGGCAAAATACTTGTCAACACTGACCTGCCAGCCAGCTTTCTGTGCACCAAGGCAGGATATCGAAGGATGATCGGTGGTTATATCTATGAAAGCCAGTGGGATATCGCCCACTTTATGTACAGTGATACTTGAACTGTTCAAACCTCCCATACAGATATCTGTAAACATCAATCCCGCATCGTAACTGCCGCTTACGTTAACGCCGCAGTCGATGACATTTGCACCATTCTTCAGTTCAACAGTCTTAATCTTGAGCTCTTCAGCTTCATCCATCATATATTCTGCAATTTCAAGTCCCTTTTCATTAACACTTAACATCCAATCACCTACCATTGTGGATTAAATCCATTCGTGAGATTAGGATATAAGGTTTTTGAAATGCATCTGCTAAAGAAAATGAACATTATGGATGATACATAAAGAACAGGGTATCATCATTCTCATTAACAACTGAAAAACCATGTTTTCGATACATGTTGATCGCTTCAATAAGGCTTCTATCGGTTTTCAAACTAACCCCATGATAATTGGTCCTGGCAAATTCAAGTGCCTTTAAGAATAATTCCTCACCAAAACCCCGGCCCCGGAACTCCTGTTTCACATAAATACGTTTTATTTCACACTTTTTTGAATTTATCCTGCGAATTGCACTTGTCCCCACCACAACACCGTTAATGGTCCCTATATAGAACACACCGCCATTGTCAATGTAGTATCCGCAAATATCCTCAAGGTCAGAATCCTTTTCCAGATCGTACTCGAATCCTTCCCCTTCAAGTACACCCAGGACAAACTGCTTCACCTCGCCGGCCTGCCCAGGTGTGAACACCTCTATCTTTACGGCAGGTATCCTCACGAAAGGTTTTTTCACAGCAGGTATTCTCCCGGGTCGTTCAAAAAGTCCAGTGCGATTGTGGCCAGCATCCTGGTACCGTCCAGCAGCACGGTCTCATCAATGTCGAACCTGCTGGAATGGTTACCTTCAGTAATACCCTTTTCTTTATTCCTTATTCCCAGGACGATGTAAACACCTGGTATCTCCTGAAGGTAATATGCAAAATCCTCTGCCCCGAAAAAAGGTTCGATATCATCACCTACTACAGGGAAATGCTCTTTAAGGAGCCTCAATACCTTATTTGAGAACACCGGGTCATTGACCAGAACAGGATACCCGTGCTCTACATCAAGTTCATAAGCTGGCAGTTCTGGGAAATCCTGTTTGCCATATATATCCACCAGTTCATCAAGGACCCGTCTTATAATATCCTCTATATCCTGTGTATCCCTGTTGTCAAAGGTACGAAAACTGCCTAATAACCTGACTTCATCAGGTGTCCTGTTGAACTGGGACCCACCAGCTATCTTGCCAAAACCCAAAATGAACCTGTCATCCGGTATCTTCATCCTGATCCTATCACGGATACAGCTAATAAACCCGGCAGCAATTGCTATCGGGTCAATAACAAGCTCCGGGCTGAGATGATGCCCGCCCTTGCCTTTAATCTTTATTTTCATGACATTTGATGAGGCTAAGAACGGCCCCGGCCTGAACTTTATCTCACCCAAATCAATCCTGCTTAAAACGTGCAGCCCCACTATTGCATCCACACCATCCAGGCCGCCATCCCTGATAACATCAAGTGCGCCCCCCGGAGGCTGCTCCTCGGCGGGCTGGAATATCAATTTGACAGAACCAGGGAAATTATCCTTTTGCCGTATAAGAAGCCTGGCAGCCCCCAGCATCATTGCCATGTGGGCATCATGCCCGCAGGAGTGCATGAAACCAGGGTGCTGTGATATATATTCATTATTTAACTGTGTCGGCTCCTCTATCATTTCAAGTCCGTCCATATCCGTACGCAGTGCGATGCATTTCCCTGGACTGCTGCCCTGAATTGTGGCAATGACACCGGTTTTTGCAATAAACTCACCCTCAAGCCCGATCTCTTCCAGAAGCTCCATCACTGCTTGTTGTGTCTTGAACTCATGGAAACTTAACTCAGGTATCCTGTGCAACCGGCGCCGTATCTCTATTATCCGGTCCCCGATCCCTTCATCGTCTGTCAAGTTTATATAATCCTTATTCATTCATCTGATCCCCGTTCATCCATCTAATCCCTGTTTATTCATCTAATCCTTGTTCATTCACCTGAAATAAACTGGCTCAGCCTTTTTATAGCATTCTGTTTATCCTTTTCACCCATCCTGGCAGATTCCACTGCATCCTTCAGGGTGGTGATGCTCTTGTCATACGTGTCCCTGTCCACAGGAAACGGGAATCCGTCCTTCCCGCCGTGGGCAAAACTGTACTTCACAGGGTCGCGCCAGCTCGGCCGTGTGCCATAGACAAGGTCTGAGACCAGTGCCAGTGCACGTATCTTTTGTGGACCCATGCCCCTTAGCGAAACAAGTTCCTCGTAGGATGAGGGCTGGAGTTCGTAGGCTTGCTTCAGCACCTTCATACCCTTCTCTGAGATATCCATATCTATGATATGATGGCGGGACGGAAGTGAGAGTTCATCCACCCTTCTACCTGTCAGATCATCCAACCTGCTGCCAGTGAAATCATCCAGCCTTGTCTGGTTCTTTTTACCGAAATACTGTCTCAGGTGCTCGGGACCGTCCAGTATCAGGTCAAGGCTTACTTCCTGTGTTTTATGACTCTCCCTTGCTGTCATGTCCAGTACATCGGGTTTGATATCATCCGATGCTATGCCGGAATGCGGCTCTTCCACAAAACTTTTCACTCCTTCTGATAACCACTGGTACCGCCTGGCATATGAATCGTTCATGCCCTGCTGGATGACGGTCCAGTCTCCTTTCTCGTCAAATACCAGGCAGTGGTGGTACAGGCTGTAATCATCCTGTATCAGGCTGTTATCAACCTTTGCGCTCATCCTGCTGGAGTACTTGAGCTGCTCGATATCCAGGGTTGAAAGACTGAATACTTCAGCGCTCTGGTCTATTTCATCCAGCGTTTTCCTGGACGTCCTGCCTTTCCCGCCGCACACCTTGATGCCGTGTTCCTGTGGGTCCAGCGCAATTTTCAGGGCACCGCATGTGGTGGTGGTGGTGCCGGAACTGTGCCAGTCGAACCCGAGCACACATGAGAACGCCTGGAACCAGTAAGGGTCTGACAGCCGCCTTAGCATCTCATCCTGCCCGTAATCCAGTAATATCGCATCGCAAATACCGCCTGCCAGTTTGACCATCCTGTTGAACAGCCATCTTGGTGCTGCCCCGCCGTGCAGGGGCAGGTTCGTAACTCCTGT
>DAOUWY010000299.1 GCA_030666885.1 Methanosarcinales archaeon | reverse complement strand
ATTGGCGTTTCAGGGCAGGAAGCTGACAGAAGTAAAAGTGCCTGGCTGGCTAATGTCTTACTTCTCCCGAGCTCCCGGATGTTCAACAATTCTGACGCAGAGAGGTTATTCATGTTAAGACATTAAGATGGTTCAGAGAAGCTTGGTTCATCAGGCTCACTCACCTCGTAATCACGTTCCCAGCCTTCATTTTCAAGTTTTATTGATTGGATTGCCACTGCATTAGCATTGGCATCGAGGTCGGGAAGTGCCGTGAATTCTGATACCCAGCAGCGATAGACCTTATACGCAATTGCCAGTTGACCAGCTTCATTATAGACCTCAATAATAATGTCTTTGCGGAAATCCTTAAGTGAAACTTCAGCACCAAGGCCGGAACCATAATTCCATATCTTATTTGTCCATTTCTCAAATTCCGTGTCATGGGTTACCCCGCGCTCAAGCAAAATGGCCTCATATTCACTTTTTCCAGGCGACTTGCGGCTGCTGCTGGGGTCACCACCTTCTCTGTGTTTTACGACCTCTGTAGTTCGTTTCAGGCTACCGATTTTACTTACTCCTGCAACGTAGCGACCATCCCATTTTACTCGGAACTTGAAGTTCTTATATGGGTCAAAACGTTCTGCATTTACACTAAATTGTACCATATTGATTCACCTCTCAGGTTTGTATATCACCGGCTATCTGCTGTATCTTTATAATCACGAACTCTGCAGGTTTAAGCGGTGCAAACCCGATAACAATGTTGACAATACCAAGGTTTTGGTCATTCTGGGTTGTAGTCTCTTTATCACATTTGACAAAGTAGGCTTCCCGCGGTGTACTGCCCTGGAAGGCACCCTGACGGAAAAGATTGTGCATGAATGCTCCTAAATTCAGCCGTATCTGTGCCCACAGTGGTTCATCATTGGGCTCAAAGACAACCCATTGCGTGCCCCGGTATAAACTCTCTTCAATGTACAGGGCAAGGCGCCGGATTGGGATGTATTTCCATTCGGATGCAAGGCGGTCATCTCCCTGCAGGGTACGCGAACCCCAGACAACAGGACCAATGGCTGGCATTGACCGCAGGCAATTGATACCAAGAGGATTCAGTTCGCCATTTTCCATATCTGTCAGAGGTACGCTCAATTGTGGTACTCCTACAAGGCTTGCTTCCAGGCCTGCAGGAGCTTTCCATACTCCTCGCTGCACATCGGTACGGGCAAAAATGCCGGCCACTGCACCGCATGGTACGAAGTCTTCCATCTGATTACTGCGCTGTGGGTTGGGTTGTTTAAGACGCGGGAAAAAGATCGCAGCATTCTTACTTTTTGTTCCAATACCGGATATCCCGGTTTTTGCATCCTCCTTATTGCTCCAGCCATGGTGTGAATCAACAATGAACATGGCACGCCGCTTTTCACAGTATGATGCCGCTGTGCCCACCAGACTACTTTCAATACTATCTGCAGTTTCATGAGGCGGGATACATAAAATGTTGAAAATATCCGCTTTTTCCAGGGCATACAGACCCTCTTTAGCGCCTTCTTTTCCGGTTCCTGTGAAGTTAGATTCATTAAGTTCCTGGCCATCAGAGGCTTTGTTCGGTTCGTCTACAGGGTCTGATGCGTCATCATCTTCCCATATACTCTTGCCTGAAGCAGGGTCACTGTGCTCGGAGGGAACACTGGAAGGTGGGAAATCCAGATCTTTGACCCTTATAAGGTTAGATCTGTTTTCCAGTACCTTGTCCACTTTTTGCGGACTTTCTTCAATGGTTACATTCCTGAATTGTTCTGTTTCTCCTGTTTTTGTGTCCCTGATCGTTAAATTGAAAAGATCTGTTTCTTCAAGTCCGAAATCTGACGCTTTATCTTCTGACACATCATAATCGATTCGGGCACGTAGGTAATTACCCCATGTACCTGGATATGCGGCTTCGAGTGTCAGTCCGTTGGCATCCAGCTCTGCGATATCAGGCAGAGCATCCGGACCTTCGTCTTCCTGGAAAAGACGAACAATTATAGCCTGGCTGCCGCCGTTCAAATAAAAGTCCCGTACTGCAAAACTCATTGGACTTTTAAGCCACAGTCCTCCGAAAATGCGCTCATAGTCCCCATAACTATTGATGGTGATCGGTTTATCTACAGGTCCTCTGAGTGCACGTCCGACAAAGGCGGTAACTGAGGTTGCAACCCCTACGATCGTACGCACTCCACTTGGTATTTCTTCAATATATACACCCGGATAACTTATTGCTACTGGCATATCAATTTCTCCTTTATACTTCTTACTTTTAAAATCATTCCGGTGGCACAATGGCCATCCTGCCCACAAGGATTTCAATAGAAACGGGAGTTTGTAGATTATTTGTAAACACTAGCTTTTTAGGTGTCTCTATAAGCAACTCTACCGCACCATTGCCAATGAAAACCTGCAGTGCATCCAGTTCTATGGTTGTTGTTCGTTCATTGACCGTATATGTCAGCTTTTCAATGTCACTACTGTATGTATCGGATTTGATCAGCAGAAATTGAACTTTACCAGCCCCTCCTGGCTGGATATCCACTTCTTTGTCTGCAGTCTCTGCTTCAATGGTAACCTTGATCTTGTCATAGGCTTCAATTTCTTTAGTATCAGAAGCCATCACTTTAGGGCCTCCGCTAACCTGTGCATTCAAACTCCAGTTGATACTTTCAGTCATGGTTTTCCTCCTTTTCAT
>DAOUWY010000219.1 GCA_030666885.1 Methanosarcinales archaeon | reverse complement strand
GTCCCAGGGGTCGCCCGGATATGGGGTGGCGAGTGCGCTGCTGGGGATGCTGCTGGCTGTCGTATACAGGGCCGGGAGGGCTTGATAGACTGCGCCGACACAACATTCTCTTTGCTGACTTCCTGCACTTATCCTATATACGAGATGTTATGTGGGTTTTGCCAGAGGCCAAACTAAGTTGAAGAAAGCTGCCGAAAAGGTGGAAAACCTGATTTAACGTCCTTATGTTTATTTTCCCAACCAGGCCCCATCAAAGATTTTATCACGTAAAACTTATATCACTGATATGAGGAGCCTATGAAAGATTTATACCAGAATATCATTGAAAAGGATTCAAAGTATGTCTTCCAGAACTATACCCGCCAACCCATAGCCATTACCAGCGGACTGGGTGCATTGGTCAGGGATAGTCAAGGTAAGGAATACATAGATTGTGTTGCAGGGATTGCAGTCAACAATATCGGCCACTGTCATCCTGCCATAGTGGAAGCAATTAGCACCCAGGTGTCAGAACTCATTCATGTTTCGAACATATATTATACCCGCCAGCAAGCCGAACTGGCAGCCCGGCTTGTACCCAGGACAGGCATGGACCGGGTATTTTTCTGCAATTCAGGAACAGAAGCTGTAGAAGGTGCACTAAAACTTGCCCGCAGGGCAACCGGACGAACCGATTTTGTGGCGGCAGAACACAGTTTCCACGGCAGGACCATGGGTGCGCTGAGCGTGACCCACAAACCGCAGTACAGGGAGCCTTTCCAGCCTCTCATACAAAAGGTCGATTTTGTACCCTATAACGATGTGGAGGCACTGAAAAGTGCCGTGAACAAAGACACGGCTGCCCTGATACTGGAACCTATCCAGGGTGAAGGTGGTATCCGCGTTCCCGATGAGGGTTACCTGCAAGCTACAAAGGATATCTGCGAAGATGCCGGTGCACTGCTCATATTTGACGAAGTGCAGACCGGCATGGGCAGGACCGGGAAGTGGTTCGCACGTGAACACTCAGGTGTAGTACCCGATATCATGACAATAGCCAAGGCAATGGCAGGTGGATTACCAATGGGTGCACTACTGGCAAAGGAACAGACTGCTTCAAAGATGCAAAAAGGTGACCATGCAGCCACTTTTGGTGGTGGGCCACTGTTATGTGCGGCTGCTCTTGCATCACTTAAAGTAATAGAAGATGAGGAACTGGTAGACAGGTCGGCCCGGATGGGACGGTACCTGGTAGATAAACTTGAAAAACTAGAACTGAAAGCTGTCATGGAAATCAGGGGAAAGGGATTGATGGTAGGTATGGAACTGGCAGTCAAATGCGGGCCTGTTGTCGACTATGCAAGAGAGAACGGTGTGCTGCTTAACTGTACGTCAGACTCTGTACTGCGATTCGTGCCGCCCCTGGTGATAACACCTACGCAGATAGATAAAGTGATAGACGTTGTGGCGCAGGGTATTGAGAGGGCTAAATGACACATGCTAAGGAATTCATAAAGGCCTCGATCAAGGGAATAAAGGAGTACGTTCCAGGCAAATCCACAGAAGAGATAGCAGTCGGCTACGGTATTGAATCTGGTAATATCATCAAACTGGGCTCGAATGAGAACCCGTTGGGTCCCTCGCCAATGGCAGTAGAAGCTGTGCATAACATGGCTGGTACCATCAGCGTGTACCCTTCGGTGGACGCTGCCGAACTTAAGCGTGCCCTGGCAGACTACGTGGGTTATCCGGAAGATAATGTGGTTCTGGGTGCAGGTATGGATGGTGTGGTTGATACATTGATGCGACTCTTCGTGCAGCCCGGTACAGATGTTATAATCCCCACTCCCACATTCTCATACTTCGGGATTGCCGTAGGCTCGGCAGGCGGGGTGCCTGTCTATGTGAAGCGGCAGCCCGATTACAGCGTGGATACTGACTCAGTGATTTCGGCACTCAGCGATTCTACACGTTTCATCTACCTTGTATCACCCAATAACCCATCAGGCAACACTGTGCCGGAAGCCGATGTCAGGAAGATTGTTGAATCCACCAGGGCACTGGTATTCCTTGACGAAGCCTATGTGGAGTTCGCCAACAGGAGCCTTACGGGCCTGGTGACAGAATATGATAACCTTATCGTGGGCCGCACTATGTCCAAGGCTATGGGACTTGCAGGTCTCAGGGTTGGTTATGCCGTGGTACCGCAGTGGATAATCGGGCAATATATGAAGGTGACGACACCATTTGCCATAAGCAGGATATCTGTAGCAGCAGGACTGGCAGCCCTGCAGGATACTGATTACAGGAAAAGGACTATAGAGAATGTGCTAACAGGCAGGCAGTTTTTGAGTGATGGATTATCCGGTCATTGCAGGGTATTTCCTTCCGAAGCGAACTTCATTATGATCGATGTATCTCCAAAAAAGAGCAAAGACGTTACGGAGGCGTTGTTGGAACTAGGCATCATCGTACGTGACTGCACATCATTCAGGGATGCGGGGGAAAGCCTGATAAGAATAACTGTAGGCACCCCTACCCAGAATACCAGGCTTGTTGATGCAATTACACGTATATTGCAATTATGATAATTGCATTGATAATATATCCAGAGATAATCATATTGACAGGTACTCCCTATGATAATCGCATTGACAGGCACTCCCGGCACTGGTAAGACCACAATATGCCACATCCTGGGTAAGAAGTACAGGATTATTGATATTAACCGGATGATAACTGACGAAGGGCTGCATACCGGAAGGGATGAACTGCGCGGTTCACTGGTGGCAGATATGGAAGCACTCCAGGGACGCCTTGATGAACTGGTAAAGGGTGAGACCGTAACAATGATCATTGAAGGACATTTATCCCACTACCTGGAAGGGAGCAATGCGGTCATTGTGCTACGGACCAGGCCCGGTGTACTGGCCCATAGGCTTCTGGAGAGGGGATATTCCAATGAGAAGGTCAGGGAAAACATGGAAGCAGAAGCATTGGATGTTATACTGGTTGAAACCACTCAAAAGCACGACAGGGTCTATGAAGTAGAGACCACCGCATCCTCACCTGAAGACGCTGCCATTCTGGTGGATTCGATAATCGGGCACCTGGCGGCCGGTAACTTTGAGCAGGTGGAAAAGTATCTGCCAGGGCGGTTCGACTGGAGCGAGGAGGTGTTCTGATGACACTCAACACCTACAGGCCGTATATTAGCTTTATCCTGGAACCCTCAGCCTCAGCCCTTTCCCGCATGGGTCTGTCCCCGAACAATGTTTCTATGCTCTCGCTCATATTTGCACTGCTGTCAGGTGTATCCTATTATTATTCCCCGGACAGCCTATTGTACCTTGCCGCTGCCCTGGTTTTTGTTATACTGAATTCGTTTACAGACGCCGTTGACGGTGTGATGGCACGACAAAAGAACATCCAGTCAGACCGGGGCGACTTGCTGGACCATGTTATTGACAGGTATGCCGATACTATTATCATCTGTGGTATCTTTTTTGCCGGATATGCCCACTGGATGATAGGAACGGCTGCCATTACAGGAGTACTGATAACCAGCTATATGGGTACCCAGGCCCAGGCTGTAGGAGTGGGAAGGGACTACGGCGGTATCATGGGACGGGCTGACAGACTGGCACTTATTATTATGGTCACTGCTGTAAATGTTGTTTACCCTTTTGAGATATATTCTATGCAACTACTGGGCTGGGTTATCGTGGTGATTGCAATCACGTCCCACTTTACGGCCTTGCAGCGGTTTTTACGCATCTGGAGTGAGATGGAGCAGGAATAGTTCTCTAATTAGTATCCACTTCTAAAAGCAGGGTAATATGCATATTCGGATTATCTAAATCAAGTCAGCCTGAGAACCACATTCCCGGAGCCGTTATCAAATGCGCAAGATTCATGGGCAATGATATGGATGAATTCATAGATCAGAGAATTATCACCGGTTCCATTTTTACCCAGGCAGAAGAAACCATTGCATTCTTTAAGAAAAACATCAAACGATCAGCAAAAATCGAAGGACTCTACAGGACAGAAAAATATGAATATACTGAAAAAGCAATCAGAGAAGCACTTGTTAATGCTCTCTGTCACAGGGATTACAGCCGCAGG
>DAOUWY010000293.1 GCA_030666885.1 Methanosarcinales archaeon | reverse complement strand
GTAATTCTTGCATGTGTAGTCAAACATGCATGGCATTCCTTCATATTTGAGGGTTTGCCTTTCTTTCTATAAATGAAGAAGTGTATGAATGTATTTCAGTATATCGAAGTCCGGGGAGAAAATTATACTTTATATACCATTAAAAAGTTGTTTATATTGATTATAATTGCTTTGATCATATTTCACAAATAGCAAAAAAGTTACAAGGACATGTGTCAGAAAAATGCTTTTTACAATATATAACCTATAAAATTATGTCCAAATGTTAATCCGACCGAAGGGTGGATTTTTTTGTAATAATACCGCAGCTACTATCACCAATAGCACGTATACGGTTCCAGGGAAGGGTATATCAGTGGGAACCGGGATTGTGGACTCATTCTCCTCCGGCTCTTCTGACAGGTTGTTTTGCGGTGGCAAAACTATATCTAAAATATAAGTTATTTCTGCTCCCTCTGCATCGGCACCTTCATTGTTAGTCGCACTCTCATAAGTTACACTTTCATTAGCCACATTTTCATCAGTCATATTTTCATTATCAGTCGCATTAATACACTTATTTATTACACCGAACTTACCATAAAGATACGATGTCTCGATGCTCACATTATCAATACCTTTGGTCGATATGATCCGCGTACCTTCTGGGAAACTAACTGACAGCAGCGACCCCGGTTCTCCAAGGAACCATATGGCACTGCCATTTTCCAGCAGTCCTCCCTGGAATGCGTATGTTACCCTATAGGTATTTGTCAATTCGGTCATGCTCCCGACCTCACCCAGTGCCTTATTGGAAAGTGAAGCATCGATATCCAGTACCTCAATACCATGTGATGAATTGTCTATCCTGACATCCATTTCACCTTCAATGGCATACCTGAACCGTTCCCTCATCCGCTTGTCTGCCTTCATCAGTTCCCATGTACTGACAAAGTGGTCCTTATCTCCCTGCCTGTTATCGATATCGTATTTGAATACATAAGTATCCATGCCAGACAGTTCTTCTATGTACTGCCATTCCATACCGTCCGGATAGATAATGATCTGGTTGCTCCAGTTATATTCAGCGCAGGCACTTCCGGTAACCAGTGCTGCAAATATTATTATTCCTAATAAACATGTCCTGATAGCCATGCGATTCTTCCGGGACTTACCATGATCACCTGGTTATTACAGTACAGCCGTTCTCTTCGACCATTAAGGTATGTTCTGCCTGTGAGACCAGTTTCCCTGTTTCCTCTTTCAATACCGGATAAGAAGAAATGTTCCCGTTCTTTTCAAGCTGCAGCATTGCAAAGTCCAGGTGCTTTGAATTGAGCCACCGCTTTGCGAAGGGGAGTGTCCTGAATTGTTCGATCTCCTTCAGGATGGCCCTGGCTGCGGGAGCCCGGATAGGCTTGTTGCCAACCTTATTATATATCTCGATACCTGCCCCTTCACTCACATATCCCCTGCCGTTGGTGGCAAAAGGTTCTATGGCCACTACCTGCCCCACTTCAAGGACAACACCGGAATCAACAGGGATATTAGGTATGCTAGGCGGCACATGCTGCATATACCGGGCCAGGCCGTGCCCTGTCAGGTTAGCTACAGGTTTATACCCAAAACCTGTAATAGTGTCATTGATGATCACTCCAAGTTCTGTTGTGTTAATTCCTGCATGTACGGCCTGGATGGCAGCTTCAAGGGCTGCCTCGGCCGCATCTACCAGTTCAGGGTGCCCTGATAAGTCCACTGTGATGGCTGTATCGGCAATGTATCCGTCGATATGCACACCGATATCCAGTTTGACCATATCCTCGCCGAACATATCAGTATCTTCCTTTTTAGGTGTGGCATGGGCGGCCTCCTCGTTGCAGGATATGTTTATTGGAAAAGCCGGCTCACCCCCTTCTTTACGGATCATATTCTCGCCGAAGTTTGCCACATCAAGCAGGGACGCACCCACCTTTACCTGTTTTGCAGTCTCTTTCCTGACACGGGCAAGTATCTTACCGGCAGTTGTGTATTTCGTGACTATTTCCTCGATTTCCTTGATCAACTCGTTTTCGTCCATTGCTAACACCATCTATGATCATTTATAACTGTAGATTCTTATCAAGTATAGTTAAATTCTTGCATCCGTCATCAGTGACCACTACCATATCCTCCACACGTACGCCTCCCACATCCTTGTAATACAGTCCGGGCTCCACTGTCACCACATTCCCTGCCTCCAGTTCAACATCCTGCAAACCAAGTCCCGGTTTTTCATGCACTTCAAGCCCCACACCGTGACCTGTGGAATGGATAAAACCTTCATCATCCGCCACCAAAAACCCGGCCTCTGCCAGTGTATCACATACCGCCTGGTGCACATCACTGCCGTTTACCCCGGGTCTGATAAGGCCGAATGCGGTCTCCTGTGCTTCCACTATTGCATTGTGCATTTCTGTGATCCTTGGGTCCGGCTCACATCTGACCACGGTTCTGCTCATGTCGCAATAATATCGGCTCACCATATGGCGTGGGAACACGTCCAGCACGATAGGCTGGTGGGCCTTCAGTACTCCGCTTCCCTGCCAGTGAGGGTCAGCAGAACCGGGTCCACAGGCCACAATAGTGTCATCAGCCTCGCAGCTCTGGTCCATCAAAGAGTGGTGAATACCCGCCCTGATGGCTTCGGCAGTGAGAGGGACGTCGTTATGGATCAATTCACCATCACTGATCCGGGCACTTCTAATAATTTCAATAGCCTGCACCACAGCTTGTTCACAGGTTCGCTGGACCGCGGTTATGGCCTGGATTTCAGATTCGGTCTTATTTTCCCTCAACCTTGC